>JANNHC010000607.1:0-7655 GCA_031404215.1 Acidobacteriota bacterium | reverse complement strand
GTGCCAGAGATCGCGGAGTTGTGCCGGCGCGAATCGATCTGGCTGCACGTGGATGCCGCGTACGCCGGCGTGGCCGCGATGGTACCGGGCTACGAGTGGATCTTGCGTGGAGCGGAGCACGCGGATTCTCTGGTCGTCAATCCACACAAGTGGCTCTTCACGCCGTTCGACTTGTCGGTCCTGTACTGCCGTCACATGGATCTTCTGCGCGCCGCGTTCTCGCTGACGCCGGAGTATCTGCGGACCGTGGAGACGGCACCGGTCCGGAACCTGATGGACACCGGGATTCAACTGGGCCGAAGATTCCGGGCGCTGAAACTGTGGATGGTGCTGCGCCACTTCGGCGCAAGCGGCCTGCGAGCGCGGCTTGCCGAACATATGCGGCTCGCTCGGCTCTTTGCCTCCTGGATCGATGCCGATTCGCGCTTCGAACGACTGGCGCCCGTGCCCTTCAGCGTCGTCTGTTTTCGAGCTGTGCCCCATGCACCGGCTCAAGCCGCCGACGATCTCGACGGATTCAACGAACGCCTTCTCGAGTCGGTGAACGCAACCGGCGAGATTTTCATGTCCCACACGCGTCTCGACGGCCGCTATGCGATCCGCCTCGCCATCGGAAACCTTCACACCACCGACGTCCATGTCGCGCGCGCATGGGCGTTGCTGCAGGCGCACGCCTCGCAACTCACCATCCCACGTTGAACGTCCAGCTTGGAACGTGCACTTTATGCACGGGCTGGACGGATGTCGCTCGACTGCAGCTCGTCTGGGCCGGTCTGATTTGGGCCCGGCGGGCACCCTGCTTGCAGCCGTATTCAGGTGGACGCCCGTCTAAGGACGGGCTGGATTCATATGGGAGACGCGGGTGAAAGCCCGCCATCAGTTGAGGAGCAACATGTCATTGCGTAAGGTTAGTATCGCCGCGTTCTTTACGATCCTCGTGTCGGCCGCCACCCCGTCAAAAGCGGCGGCGGACTGGCTGTTCACGCCCTTCCTCGGGTCAACCTTCGGAGGCAGCGCGAACATCGGGGGAGATGGCGAGGCGTTCAAGGATGAGTTCGAGCGGAAGCTCAATTACGGGGCGTCGCTCGCGTGGATGGGAAACGGCGGGGTGGGCTTCGAGGTTGACTTGGGTTACTCGCCGAACTTCTTCGGGGTGTCGGACACCAGCTCGAGGATCAATCTCGTCGGCGATGGCAACGTCACGACATTGATGGGCAACCTGGTGCTCGCCGCGCCGAGTGGCTCTCTGCGTCCCTACGCCTCGGCCGGCGTCGGGCTCATAAAGGCGAAGGTGGACGATACGCAGCAGTTCTTCGGGAAGGTCTCGACGTCCGATCTCGGACTGGACGCCGGGGCCGGACTTGTCTTCCTCGCCGGCAACATCGGCATCCGCGGGGATTTGCGGTACTTCCGGTCCCTACAGAACAACGACCCGGACGGCGTGGATCTCGCGCTCGGCGACTTCCGTTTCTGGCGTGGCACCGTGGGCGTGACGTTCAAGTTCTGAGCGCCGATAACAACCACGCGTGCAGTTCCGCAAGCGCCGCCGCGACCGCCTCTGGCTGGGTGGATTGCGGCGTGCGCTTCTTTGCGACCGAGGCGGCGGGTGTGATCGCGGCCCGTACATCGGCGCCGAAGAGTGGCGAGTGCGCGCGCCACTCTTCGATCGTCATGGCATCGAAGGTCCTTCGCTCCTCAACAAGACGACGGACCAGTGATCCAACCACTTCGTGGGCCTCTCGAAAAGCCAGCCCCTTGGCGACCAGGTAGTCCGCGACGTCGGTCGCGAGCAGCAGGCCTGATGCCGCCGTTTCGGTCACTGCCACGTTGATCCTCAGTCCCGCGACGACGGCGCCCGCCGCGTCGAGCGAGGCACGGACGGTATCCTCGGCCTCGAAGAGCGCCTCCTTGTCTTCCTGCAGGTCCTTGCTGTACCCGATCGGCAGACCCTTCATCGTCGAGAGCCAGCCTGTCAGCCGTCCGATCACGCGACCGGCTTTTCCCCTGACGAGTTCGAGCGGATCGGGATTCTTCTTCTGCGGCATCAGGCTGCTGCCGGTCGCGGCCGTGTCGGCCAGTTCGAAAAAACCGAACTCCTCCGACGTGAACAGGATCAAATCTTCAGCCATGCGGCTCAGATGAATCATCGTGAGAGCGCACGCATGGAGAAACGACGCGACGAAATCACGGTCGCCGGTGGCGTCGATGCTGTTGGCCACGATCCGGCTGAAGCCCAGTCGCGCGGCGATTCCCTTGATATCGATGTCGTAGCTCGTGCCCGCGATGGCCCCGGAACCGAGCGGCAGCTCGTCGGCGTCGGCCAGCACCGTCGCGAAGCGGCCGTGGTCGCGTCGAAACGCGGCGGCATGCGCCAGAAAAAAGTGGGCGGCCAATACCGGTTGGGCGCGGCGCATGTGGGTATAAGAAGGCATCAGCGCGGCGCCCGATGCTGCTGCCTGGCCGGCTAGCACCTGCACGAGCGAAGCGATCGTCGCCTGGAGCTCCGGAATGCGCCGCTTGAGGTACAGCCGCAGGTCGACCGAAACCTGTTCGTTGCGCGAACGTCCGGTGTGAAGTCTCCGGCCGGCATCGCCCACGCGCGCCACGAGCTCGCGCTCGACGAACGAATGAACGTCCTCGTCCTGCTTCGCGGCGTCCGAGTTGAAGAAAGCGGGATCCGAGACCCCGGCATTCCTGATCTCGTCGAGCGCGGCCCGGATCCGCGACGCGTCGGCCGCGGCCAGCAGACCGGCGTTCTCCAGCGCCTCGGCCCACGCGAGGCTGCCGGTCACGTCGTCTTGGAAGAGACGGCGATCGAACTTGAAGGAAGCGCCGAACTCGAACAGTGCGGCGTCCGGATCACCGGCGAATCGTCCCGACCAGAGGTGCGCCATCGATCAGCGCCCCACCGGTGTCGGCCGGCTGGCGAGCTTGCGGGCCGCCGTTTCTGTCGGAAGTCCCCAGATCCGGATGAACCCCTCGGCGGCTGTGTGATCGAAACGGTCGCCGGTGTCGTAGGTCGCAAGCGCGGGATCATAGAGCGCGTAATCCGACCGTCGTCCCACCACCCGGCAATCGCCTTTGAACAGCTTCAGACGAACCGTTCCGCTGACACGCGGCTGAATCGAGGAGACGAACGCGTCAATGGCCTCGCGCGTCTGTGAGAACCACAGTCCGTTGTAGACGGCGTCGGCGTAGACACGCCCCAGGTCGTGCTTGATGCGTTCGAGATCGCGCGCGATGACGAGTTTCTCGAGCTCGCTGTGGGCCGCGTGCAGGACCACCGCGGCGGGCGCCTCGTAGATTTCGCGCGACTTGATGCCCATCAACCGGTTTTCGATCATGTCGATGCGCCCGACGCCGTGCGCACCGGCGATTGTTTCCAGCGATTCAATGAGCTCGACCAGCGCCATGTCGATGCCGTTGGCGCGCACCGGAACGCCGCGGTCGAAATCGATGTCCACGTACGCCGGCTCGTCCGGACAGTCGCGGGGCGATCGGGTCAGGGTGTAGATGTCGTCCGGGGGCTCGGCCCAGGGATCCTCGAGCACGCCGCATTCGATGGATCGTCCCCAGAGGTTCGAGTCGACGCTGTAGGGACTCGCCATCGTGACGGGGACCGGAATATTGCGGACCCGCGCGTACTCGATTTCGTCGGACCGGCTCATTCCCCACACCCGCGCGGGGGCGATCAGCTCCATCGACGGATCGAGCGCGCGCACGGACACCTCGAGGCCGACCTGATCGTTGTCTTTGCCTGTGCAACCGTGCGCGACAGCCGTCGCCCCTTCCATTCGCGCGATCGCGACCAGGTGTTTGGCGATCAGCGGCCGGCCGAGAGCCGACGCCAGCAGGTACCGCTCCTCGTAGATGGCGCGGGCCTGAAGCGCGGGCAGCACGTAGTCGCGCGCAAACTCTTCGCGCGCATCGATCACGTGGGCGCGGACCGCGCCAACCGCGAGGGCGCGCTCACGCACGTCGGTCAGCTCCTGCCCCTGCCCGAGATCGAGCGTGACGACAATGATCTCCGCGTCGTGTTTTTCCGCCAGCCACCGGATGGCGACCGACGTGTCCAGCCCACCCGAATATGCGAGAGCGATACGCTTCATCCATGTCTCCCCGCGCGAACCCTGCAGAACCCTAGTGTCCCGTCACTAGGAATCGCGCCATTCATCCAAGCGCTTCGAAAGGCCGGCCGCATCAGGGGCGCTGCGGCAGATCACGAGAATCGTGTCGTCGCCCGCGATGGTGCCGACGATTTCCGCCAGCCCCGCGCGATCGATCGCGACCGCGAGCGGCTGCGCCTGTCCCGTGTCCGTTTTCAAGACGATCAGCTGCTCGACCACGTCGAAGCGGCGGAGGTAATCGTCAACGGCCGTGCGGAACTCCACCTCGCGATCGACCGCGGGACGCGATTCCGCGCCGGAACGCCGATACGCGCCGTCAGCGGCCCGCTTGATCAACCCGAGGTCGCGGATATCACGAGAGAGCGTCGCTTGCGTGGCCTCGATCCCCCGCCCCCGCAGTCGTTCCCGCAGCTGTTCCTGACTCGTGATGGCCTCGCGGTCCACGATTTCAAGGATGGCGGCTTGGCGAAAAGACTTCATAACTATGCACCAATGGAATGGATATTATACAGCATATGCACCACGGTGATGCCTAAATATCTATTAGATGTTGCCTCTTGGTAATAAATATTGTATAACTAGCAGTTCTGATGCATAACTATTCCACAGTCAGGGTGGGGGTGGCCGGCGTAACGGGGTACGCCGGCGTGGAACTGCTGCGCCGGCTGGCGCGGCACCCGCATGCCGACATCCGGTGCGCGATGGCGTCGAAGGGCTCGGAGTCGAAGCGCCTGCCCGCCCTCGCGCGAATCTGGGACGCGCCCGTCGAGCCGCTCAACGTCGAAAAACTGGCGACCGAAACCGATGCGGTCTTTCTTGCGCTGCCAGAGACACTGGCGGCAGAGCTTGCCCCGCAGCTCGCCGAACGCGGGCCGCGTGTGTTCGACCTGTCGGGCGCATTCCGGCTGAGGGACGCGGCAGTCCGACAGCATTGGTATCCGCACACCGCGGCGACGTCGGTACCGGTCGTGTACGGCCTGACTGAACGCCGCCGGCTGGAGCTGACAAGCGCGCGCCTTGTCGCGTGTCCCGGCTGTTATCCGACCGCAGCGGTGCTGGCGCTTCAGCCGCTCGTGGCGGCCTCGCTGCTCGAGCCCGGGATCATCATCGACGCGAAGTCGGGGATCTCGGGGGCTGGCAAGACGCCGACCGAACGGACGCATTTCTCGGAGTGCCACGACAGCATTTCCGCGTATGGCGTATTCGCGCACCGACACGCGGCGGAGATCGAGCAGGAGCTCGGAACATCCGTCACCTTCGTGCCGCATCTCGTGCCGCTCGATCGCGGCATCTTCGAGACGATTTACGCCCGGTTGCGGCCGGGCGCGGATGAAGGGGCAGTGGCATCGGTACTGATGAGCGCGTATGCCGAGTCACCGTTCGTGCGGCTGACAGGCTCGGATCTGCCGGAGATCAAGCACGTCGCCCACACCAATTTCTGCGACATCGGGTGGCGCGTTCAGGGCCAGCAGCTCGTGATGGCGGTCTGCATCGACAACCTGGTGAAAGGCGCGGCCGGGCAGGCGATTCAGAATTTCAACGTCGTGTTCGGCTTCGACGAGGCGGCGGGGCTCAACTAGGGCTCAGGCTCCTGGGGGAACGATGATCACGGTCCTCAAGCTTGGCGGTGAACTGCTGGAGGACGCGGCAGCCATTCGAAACGCTGCCGTGGCAATCGTCCGGCTCGCCGCCCGGGGGCCGCTTGTGGTCGTCCACGGGGGCGGAAGGGCAATCGACGCAGAGTTGCGGGCGCGTGGCGTCGAGCCGCGCTTCGTTGACGGACTCAGAGTCACCGACAGAGACGCGCTCGACGCCGTCGTCTCGGTGCTGGCCGGCCGGAACAACACGACGCTCGTCGCGGCGATTGGCGCTGCCGGTGGTCGCGCGGTGGGCCTGACCGGAGCGGACGGATTCATCGGCCGCTCGACACCGGCCGGTCGGTTCACGGCCGTGTCGGGTGCGCCGGTCGATCTCGGCCTGGTCGGGCAACCCGACGCCACCGATGTTTCGCTGCTGCACGACCTCACGGGTCTCGGGTACGTGCCGGTGATTGCCAGTGTCGGAGTGAGCGCGTCAGGCGGCCTGTTGAACGTGAACGCCGATACCCTTGCGGCGCATCTCGCCGCGGCGGCCGGTGCGCGGCGGCTCATCGTTGCGGGCGGGACGGCAGGAGTGCTCGGTGAGGACGGTCAGACGATTACGCACCTTACGCCGGAAGAAATCGACGACATGATGGCTTCCGGAACAGCACACTCGGGCATGATCGCCAAGCTGGCGGCATGCCGACGCGCCCTCGAGGGTGGGGTGGCCGAGATCGCAATCGTGTCGGGCCGCGGCGTCAACGATTTCGAGGACGCGGCGGGTACAGGAATTTCACGATCGGCCCCAACGGTGGGCCGAAACTCTTAAATTCGGCAGACGGCCGAAGAGAGACGCACGAAGAAGAAATGACTACAGTGGCCGACGTCATCGCCGTTGAAAAAGAGCACCTGCTACAGGTCTATCGTCGCGGGTCGGTCGTGTTCGAGCGTGGACGCGGATGCCGCCTCTTCGACGCTCACGGCCGCAGCTATCTGGATCTGATCTCCGGCGTAGGGGTCGCGTCTCTCGGCCACGCGAACCCGCGCCTTGCGAGGGCGATCGCGGACCAGGCGCAGCAGGTGCTCCACACGTCGAATCTCTTCTTTCACCCTCTGCAGGGAGAGCTGGCCGATCGTCTGTCGACCCTCTCGGGTCTGCCCCGCGCGTTCTTCTGCAACAGCGGAGCGGAAGCGGTCGAGGCGACCCTCAAATTCGCCCGCCGCTACTGGCACGCACAGGGCCAGCCGCGCAGCGGATTCGTGGCGTTCGAGCAGTCGTTTCACGGGCGGACGATGGGCGCGCTGTCGGTGACGTGGGACGACCACTACCGGGCACCTTTCACACCCCTGATCCCGGAGGTCACGTTCGTGGCCCCGAACGACCTGGAAGGCTTGAGGGCAGCCGTGACGGATCGCACGGCCGCGGTGATCGTCGAACCGATACAGGGCGAGGGTGGTGTGCGCCCAATCAGTACCGCGATGGCCGCCGCCATTTCGGAGGCGTGCCAGCGGACGGGTGCGTTGCTCATCGCCGACGAAGTGCAGTGTGGCCTGGGCCGGACGGGCCGGCCATTCTGCTCGGGCCCCCTCGGGCTGCGGCCCGACCTGATGGCCATTGGCAAGTCGCTCGGCGCGGGCGTACCCATCGCGGCGGCGCTCTTCAGCGAACCGGTCGCGGCCGCGGCCGCCTTTGACAATCCGTACAACCCGACGGGTATCGCGCTCACGAATACGGCGGCCGCGAACGTGTTTGCCTTTCGCAGCGACACGGCGCCGATTCGCGAGGTTTCCACGCGGACGGAAACGGCGCTGGCCGGGCTGCGCGGCACGTTTCGGAAGATCTGGAACTGGGAGACCGCGGTGAATTACGGGCGCAACAACACGCTGCGTGATACGGACCTGATTAAACCCGCTGACCTGCAGGCCGCGCTGAATGGCACCACCCGGG
>JANNHC010000606.1:0-16576 GCA_031404215.1 Acidobacteriota bacterium | reverse complement strand
AGTTTCTCGCTGATGGCGCCGTTCTCTGGACCGAAGACAAAGGCCACTGGTTTCGGAGCATCGACCACTCCAGGGGCCCCTGCCCCCTGGCCATTTAGCGCCACACCCTCCGCTGACAACGAGAGGGATTCGCGCACGCATTTCGAGCAGTTGCGAGAACGTCGCGGCGATCCAGGTCTCGGCCCATCGGTCCACCTGCTGTCGCAGTACCACCGGCACCGATGCCAAGACCCGCTCACGATTGCGATGACCGCTGGTGGAGGGAGGCACGGCACATGTTCCGTCACACGCCTCTTGAGGGTCAAGGCGGGTGACAAGTATCAGGTGCCGGTTGTGACCTACAGATCGGAAAAGTGGTCGGGGCGACTGGATTCGAACCCGCCTTCGCGAGGCTACGGCGCGCCAGGCCAGCGACCCCCTGCGCCCAAGGCATGCCGCACCCCTCGGCACCCGGTCAGACCGCTTTGATGTATTTGACCGTATCCGTCACAAACCCGAGGTGCTCGTAGACCTCGCGCGCGTGCTGATTACCGCTGAACACGTTCAGCGTGAGTATCCGGTAATGGCGATCCCGCGCCCAGCCTTCCGCGGCGCGAATGAGCGCCCCGGCTGCGCCGCGACCCTCGGCGCCCTCCGTGACGGCGAGGATGCCGACGTGGCCATGACGCTCGAGCGTGAAGTAGTCGCGGAGTTCTTCGAGTAAGGCAAATCCCAGCCGCTCGTTTCCGGTTTCCGCGATCAGCAGGCGTGACCCGTCGTCCGCGGACTCGAAGAAATCGCGGAGCGTGCGGGCTTCTCCTTCGATCACTTCCTCGGACGTGCGCCAGGGCGGTGGCCCGAACGCGGCAAGCCGCGCCGCCGTCTCGAGCACAAATGTCCGGTCCGCACCGCGTGCGCCCCTGACCCGTATCGCGCGCGGCCGCGGGCTACGGCTCCCGCTCGCGTTCTCGTTCGCGATCACGATCGCGCTTCGCTTCTGCCGCATCATCGTCGTCTCCGAGGGAGCGAATGAAGCCGGTGCGACGCGGAGGCGGCATGACCGACCCGGCGCCACGGATGGCCTGCCACAGGATCTCGTTCAGCTCGAGTTCGGGCGCCATGTCGGCATCGCGCAGGTTCATCCGGAGAGAAGCCGCGGCGCCGGGCGACGACCAGTCGTTCTTGTCACCGAGCGACACCCGGGCCGGACGATGCGTGAAGGGCGTGGTGTCTGAGGGAGCTTGAAACGCCGCGTACATCGGCGTGGCTGCCGCGTCGTACTGGCTCATCGGCGGGAGGCCGAGGATCAACTCGATCGTCCGCAGAACGCCGGAGGTCGTGTACAGGGTGGAATCGAGCGTACGCCGGCGCGAGAACGGACTGATCGACAGGAGGATGGAACGATGCGCGTCCACATGGTCGGGGCCCGTTCTGCGCATCATCTTCGAGAACGAAGATGGCGGAATCCTTCCAATAACGGCTGTGCGAGATCGCGTCCACGATCCGGCCGAGCGCGAGGTCGTTGTCGGCCACCATCGCGCGAGGCGTGGGAGCGCCGGGTGATGTGCCGCTGGTGTGATCGTTTCCGAGACGGATGATCGACAACTGTGGAAGACCGCCCTCACGCTCGAACTTCCGGAACTCTTCCAGCCAGATGTCGGCGCGCTGTTGATCGGGAACGCCCAGATCGAATGGCGGGAACGAGGGATGCACCAGGCCTTCCAGTCCCGGCACGTCGGCGCGCACTTCCCCGCCGCGCCGGCGCCACGACGCGAACTCGCCGTAGCTGCGTACCGTGACGTTGGCGCGCTTGGCGAAGTCCCAGAGATAGCCAAGCGGCGGCGCCGAAAAATTTCCGTACTGGTCGCGAAGGTTGAAGCCGCCTTCACTCAAATACGGTGTGCCGCGGCCGCCGTAGTTGGTCGGCCACAGCTTCTCCGCCACATCGGTCGCGTATGCCCCCATCGAAAAGGCGTGGCCGTCGTAGCTGACCTCCGCGTCCACGTAGAAATTGTCGAACTGGGTGAACTCGCGGGCGATGGCGTGCGCGTTCGGCGTGATCTCTTCCCCGAAGAGGGTCAACGACGGATCCCCGTTGCCCCGCGCGATGTCGCCGAAGACCTGGTCGTACGTGCGGTTCTCCCGGATGATGTAGAACACGTGCTTGATGGGCGACGAGCCACCGACGCGACGAGGGATCGGGCTGGCGATGGGAGCGCCCGCCGGAGCGAGACGCGTCGCGTCCTTGTACGGGGTCAGCTCGAGCACGCGGCGCGTCATCGCCGCCCGGGTGACGGCGTCGGGCACGGGAATCACCGAGAGCGCCCCCTGCAGGAGGTTGGCGGTGTAGCGCCCCTCGAGCCGGACGCCGCCCGGCTGCGGGCCCCGCGGGTTCGGCTCGCTCGTCAGCCCCTTGCCGTTGAGGACGAAGAAGCGCGTCCCGTCGCTCGAAAACCTGACGGCGGTCGGGTACCAGCCGACGGGAACCCACCCTTCGACCTCGCTCGCCCCGGCCGTCTTCACGTCCACGATCGCCACCGTGTTGTTATCAGCGTTCGCGACCAGCATCGTGTTGCCGTCGGGAGATAGCGCGAGGCTGTTGGGGGTCGTGCCGACGGGCGCGTTCGGATACAGGGAGACAGAGATCTGTTCCTTCGCGGTCCGCGACGCCAGATCCACGACCCAGACCGCGTTCGTATTCGCGCATGCGACGAACAACCGGGTCTCGTCCTTCGACAGGAGCATCGCGTTCGGATGTCCGCCGACCGAAATCTCGGCGAGGGGCGCCAGCGTGTCGGCCGCAAACATGAGGATCCTGGAACCGCCCCAGAGCGACACGAACAGCGTCCGGCCGTCGCCGGATACGACAGCCGTATACGGTTCGGCGGGGAGGCTCACCTTCTTGATTTCGCGCCGCGTCTCGAGATCGACCGCGCTGACGGCCTGCCCGAAGACATGGACGGCGTACAACCGCTTCCCATCCGGCGCGATCGCGAGCCCGCCGATGAACCCGGCGTTGAGAAATTCGCCGCCGGTGCGACGCTCGGGGGGACCGATCGTGATCCGGCCAGCCTCCTTGAGGGCGCCCTTCGTCCATGTGAATTCGTAGATCGTGTTTTCAGCGGCCCCGGCCGAGTACAGACGCGAGCCGTCCGGAGCCCACGCGAGGCCGAACCATGCGTTGTCCACGGCGACTCGACCCGTGACCTGTTCGTTCTTCGTGTCGAAGACCGTCAGCGTCGGGCGCGTCCATCCATTGTTCGTGACGACCAGAAAGCGCCCGTCGGGTGACGGCGCCATGTTGAGTGGCAGATCGCCGATCTGGACGTGACGGCCAGCCGGTGCGATGCTCCACCCGTTGGGCAACAACGTGGCGCCATTGGGTTGCCGGCCCGGCCGCGGTGACGGGATCGCACCGCGCTGCGCCAGCGATCCCACCAGGCCGATGACGCACGCGCCGAACGTCAGCAGTGCAACGATCCCGCGACGCCCGCCCTTCAGCTCGTCCTTGATCATAGAGCGCGGATTATATGGCACTTGGCCCGCCGCGCACGCGCTGTTGAACTGGACCCGTGCCGGGGCCTATAGTGCGCGATAGAGCCCACGGCAAACGGACCTGCATCCAGGAAAGGGACATCATATGACCCGCGAGGATATCCTGGCGCTCCTGACACGGCGCGAAGCGAGCTGGCGCGCGCGTGACGCGCCCGCGCTCGCGGCCGATCACGCCCCGGACGGGGTCGTCATCAGCCCGACCGGCGGCGTGCTCGAAGGGCGCGACGAGATCGAGCGCGTCTACCGGATCTGGTTCACGGCGTTTTCCGGCCTGACGCTGACCCCGACCGACATGCTGGTTGACGGCGACCGCGCCGCGCTCGTGGTCAACATCACGGGCACCCACGCGGGCGATTTCTTCGGCCTGCCAGCCTCCGGGCGAGGCGTGCAGGTCGTGATGGCCTCCATCTTCAACTTCGCGGAAGGGCTGATCGTGCACGAGCGGCGTGTCCTCGATTTTACCGGCGTGCTCGTCCAGGTCGGGGTGTTGAAGGCCAAACCCGCGGCAGGACTCTAACTCGACCATGAGCCGTCGGGCGACCGGTTTTCGCCTTGTGGGCATGGGGCGATCTCATCTCGTCGCGCGCTGGATGGCTTTCAACCTGGTGGGTCTCGCGGGCATTGCCGTGCAACTGGGGATCGTCGCGTTCCTGGTCCGGGTCCTGGGCTGGCACTACCTTCTGGCGACCGGCCTGGCGGTCGAGGCGACGATCCTTCATAACTTTGCCTGGCACCAGCGGTGGACGTGGAGCGATCGCCCGCCGGCCTCGAGGCGCGACGTGACGCTCCGGCTTGCGCGCTTTCATATGTTGAACGGGACGATCTCGCTCGCCGGAAACATCGCGGTGGCGGCGCTCCTCACCGGTGTGCTGCACGTCGATGCGGTGGTGTCCAACATGATTGCGATTGTGGTGTGCTCCTGCATTAATTTTGCCGCCAGCGAAGCAATCGTGTTCCGATCCGCGCCGGCCGCCGTGCTGCTGCTCCTCCTCGCCACTCCCGCGCCGGCGGCTGCCGGTCCTGCACCGGCTACCGTGGCCGCGTGGCGGAGTTACGAGGCACAAGTCGATGCGCGGTACGGGGCGGCAGCGTCGGCGCCCGCCGACCGGTTTTTCGTTCACGATCGCGACAAACCTGGCCCCGGATGGCGGGACGCGGTGATCCACGACGGCGCCAGCCTGATCAAGATCGAGGCGCCCGCGATCGAAGACGGCAAGATTCATCACTGGATTGGCGCGGTGTTCGTGCCTGGTGTCACGGTGGACGCGATCATCGAGCGGCTCAAGCGGAACGCCGGCCGCGAGTCGGACAGCTACGAGGATGTCCTGGCGTCGAGGCTAATCGACCGGAGTGGCGATCGCGTGCGCGTGTTCATGAAGCTTCGGCGCACGAGCATCGTCACGGTCACGTACAACACCGAGCACCGTGTCGAGTACACGCGGCTGGCGGACACGCGCGCCTCCGCGCGAAGCACGGCCACGAGGATTACGGAGCTTGCCGACGCGGGCACCGCGAACGAGCGCGAGAAGGCGGAGTCGGACGACAGCGGCTTTCTCTGGCGGCTCAACGCCTATTGGCGCTACCAGGCCGTGCCGGGTGGCGTGATCGTGGAATGCGAGTCGGTCAGCCTCAGCCGCGCCGTGCCGTTCCTGGTTCGTCCCGTCGCAAACCCGATCGTGGACCGCATCGCAAGGGAATCCCTGAACCGGACGCTGCTGAGCCTCCGGAAGATGCTGACGTCTCGGGGCTGAAACAGGTTACTGAGTGATCCGGATTTCGAAAAGCTTCGGCCAGAGCTTGCCGGTGACGAACAGGCGATCGCGGGCCGCGTCGTAGGCGATGCCGTTCAGCACGTCCACCCCTTGCGCACGGTCCCGCGCGCTCAGCAGCCCCTGCAGATCGATCCACCCCGTGACGCTCCCGGTTTTCGGCGAGATGCGCGCGATGCGGTCTGTCTGCCAGACGTTCGCAAATATCTCTCCCCTGACGAATTCCAGCTCGTTCAGGCTGACGACCGGCGCGCCTCCGTCACGAACCTGGATTCGGGAGACTTCTTTCTGCGTCGCGGGATCGAGAAAGCGAAGGTACGGGGTGCCGTCGCTCATGATCAATCGCTTGCCATCGTGGGTCAGCCCCCAGCCTTCGCCGCGATACGTGAACGTCCCTGTCTTCTGGAACGATGCCCGGTCGTGCAGGAAGCCGATACCCGACTGCCAGGTGAGCGAGAACACCGTGCGGCCGAACACCGTGAGGCCTTCGCCGAAGTACTGCGCATCAATTTTCTGAACCTGCAGCACTTCTCCGTTTTCGAGCCGCACTCTCCTGATCGTCGAACGCCCGATGAGGCCCGTGCTTTCGTACAATGTGCCGTCGAGATACACGAGCCCCTGCGTAAAAGCCTGCGGATCGTGCGGAAAGACGTGCACGACGCGGTACCCGGAGACGGGCGCGCTGGCGGCGGTGCTTCGCTGGGCCGAGGGGACTGTTCCGAGGGCCGTGGCGGAGGCCAGAAGCAGGAGGACCGTGCGGATTCTCACGGGGCTATTTGAACAGATCGTCAAAGGCCTTCCGCGCGCTTGCAGGCGGAGCGGATTTCGTTTCGCGTTCGACGGTCGTCCGCGGTTCGAAGAACGTGCAGGCGTTGCGCGTATCTTTCGGGGAGACCCGCGCGGGAATCGGCTGCTGGCACTCGAGCGCGGATCCGGTATCGAAGTTGAGGCACTGCGCGCACGCGTGAAGGTCCGCGCCGCATCGCGCGCACCGGCCATCCGCGCTCCAGGCCAACGCGACGGTCAGCTCGTTGCCACACCCGCGGCATCGGACCACCTCGCGGAAACCCGGCATGTTGATGGTCTTCGGGGCGTCCGGCGGCTGCCCCCGTGGCGCGTACTCTTTCTTCTCGGCAGGCTTGTGCTCCTGCCGCGGCGCCCGTGGCTCGTCCCGGTATCCATGCTGTCTGTACTTGCGGTCCGACATGTGTGGGCGCGTTGATTATACGCCGGCTGCTTGGTTCTACCGGGTTCCACAGGGTTCTACGGCGTTCTACGGGGTTCTAACGGGTTCTACAGTGAACCGGGACGGGTGCGGGGCCGTATAAACGCGGGAGGAGCATTTACATGAAAACCATGCCCGGGCGCGCCCGCAGGGCCGCCTTCGTCCTGCCGTGGCTCGTCGTCGCGTCGGCTGCCGCCAGCGGCTGCGACCTCGCGATGGCCGATTACAAGCAGAAGGAATCGGCCGAGTGGCGCAAGACGTACGAGCTGCAGCCGGGCGGACGACTCGAAATCAGCAACATCAACGGCAAGATCGACGTCCAGCCCTCAACTGGCAACACGGTCGAAATCGTGGCGGAGAAGACGGCGCGCGCAGCCTCGACGGAAGCCGCCAAGGAAGCGCTTGGGCGCATCGAAATCCAGGAAACCGCGTCCCCCACGAGCGTACGGATCGAAACGAAGGTCCAGCGTCATGCGGGCGGGTTGTTCAGCCACGCAAACCAGCAGGTCCACTACATCGTCAAGGTGCCCGCGTCCCTCGAGGTGCGGTTCTCGACGGTGAACGGCGGCATCGAATTGACGGGGTTGAAGGGCCGAATCACCGCCGAAGCCACCAACGGGGGCATCAAGGCCCACGATGTGTCGGGATCAATCGACGCCAGCACGACCAACGGCGGCGTCGAGGTCGAGCTCGCGCACGTGGCGGAGTCGGGCGTCAAGCTGGGCTGCACGAACGGCGGGATCGAGTTGAGGTTGCCGGCGGACTCCAAGGCGACGATCTCGGCCCGCGTCACCAACGGGGGAATTGATACCAACGGCGTCACCATCGAGACGGTCGGTGAATCGACCCGGCGGCGCCTCGACGGCAGGATGAACGGCGGCGGGCCCCGCATCGACATCGAAGGTACCAACGGCGGCATCCGCATCGCATCGAGATAGATTCTTCGCTTTCCCACCGACATGGCGAAACGCCCTGGTGGGGGGTGTGGTAGTCTGTCAAGGTTCCCTGGAGGATGGCGCTTCATGACGTGCCCCACATGCGGCTCACCGCGCGTGTACCCATCGCGCCTGCGGAACATCGTCGAACGGCTTCGCCAGAGGTTGACGGATAAGCAGCCGTATCGGTGCCATCAATGTGGATGGCGCAAGTGGAAGGATGTGCTGATGCATCCGGAGAGTCCGGATGTGCGTCCGGACGACTTGCGCACCGGCCGTGTGCCGGCGCCGGTCACTCCGAAAGATTTCGACGAGCTTGATTCCGCTCCCTCGAAATCCTGAGGGAAGCAAACCCCCTCCGTTAACGCCGCCGCGGGATCCACCCGTCCTTGAATCGTGTTCCCACCAGTAGCCTGACGACCGCGTCGTAGCTCGCGATCCCTTCCGCGACACGGTTCGCGCGGAGGTAATCGTCGTAGAGGCCACGCGCCGCCTGCCGCACGACAGGCGAGGACCGGTCGTAACGCACCGCCATCGCTCGGAGATCCTGCAGAGGGCCGGCGTCGAGCGGCTTCACGCGGCGGCGATCGGGCCGCGAAAGAGCATTCAACGTGTGCTGGTAGGCGGCCAGCCATCCACTGTATCGCGCGGGCGCGTCGCCTCGCACGCAGGTCGCCCACGCCACAAAGTTGGCTTCGGCCTCGTTCGCATATCCCGCGAGATGTGCCCATTCGTGCGCCAGGACGAACGGACGCTCGAACTCCAGCACGTCGGTGTTGATGATGATCTCGAGGAAGAACGGATCGGTCATCCCGTCGATGGCGGCGCGCCGGAAGTAGTGCGTGAGCAGCGACCGCTTGGGAATTCCCGTGACGGCAAGGCGAGTCGCGCCGAGCGCGATTTGCGCATCGGCGAAAGAACGCTCCAGGGCGGCCACATCGGGCGCTGACGCGTGCGCGGCCGCGTAGCCGCCGTTGATCGCGGTCGCCGCCGTGTTTGCGAAGGCGATGGCCGCTTCGCTCGTCAGGCGCGCGCGGTCGTAATCGAGTTTCTGCTCGAGCGGGATGCGGCGATAGTTGAGCCCCCAGAGAGCCAGGAACAGGAGATACACGATGGCGGCGGCTTTCGCGGCCGTCAGCACGTTCACGACGAACGCCCGCCGGAACCCCAGCAACCGGATCCGCGACCGGGCGAGCACCGCGGCGGCAACGATCAGGCATCCCACCGCGACGTCGAGCAACGCGATCGGGAACTGGTTGCTCGCGACGGTGAGCACCGACTGAACGTCGAGATACCACGTTGACGAGTAGAGGCGCTCAACCAGTTCCGGCGGAATTGGCGCCACCGCACAGATGATGGCCACCAGCACGAGTGCCGCGGCTTCGACAGGTCGCGGCTTCAATCGAGGGGCTCGCGCTCGGGTTCGTGGCCGGTGATCAAGCGAATCGCGCGCTGATAGCTGAAGTAGGCCCACGCCCACTGCACCAAGACGACCACGCGGTTCCGGAATCCTACCAGGCTCATGAGGTGGACGAACAGCCACGCCTGCCAGGCGATCCACCCCTTCAGACGGAGCCATCCGAAATCGGCAATGGCGGACGCGCGTCCGATGGTGGCCATGTTGCCAAGGTCCGTGTAGACGAACGGACGCAGCGGCTGGCGGTCGATCGCGCGCGTGACGTTTCGTGCCGCGTGTTTGCCCATCTGGATCGCCACCTGCGCGACGCCGGGCAGCGGCTTGCCGTTGGCGCCGGCCAGTGACGCCAGATCGCCGATGACGAAAATCTCCGGGTGCCCTGGAATCGTGAGGTCAGGCTGCACGAGTACTCGTCCGGCCCGGTCAGTCTCCACGCCAAGCGTGGCGCCGACTGGCGAGGCGGCGACACCCGCGGCCCAGAGAATCGTCGCCGCGTCGATCGCGGAACCGGCGGTCTCCACGCGTTCGTTCGCGATCCCGGTCACGACGGTCCCGGTTCGCACGTCCACGCCAAGCCTCGCGAGATCCTTGCGCGCGGCGTCCTGTAAGGTCTTCGGAAACGCCGCGAGGATGGCGGGGCCGCCTTCAAGAAGGATAATCCGGGCCGAGCCGGGATCGAAGTGCCGGAAGTCGCGCGCGAGGGATTGCCGGGAGATTTCGGCGAGCGCGCCGGCGAGCTCGACACCCGTCGGGCCTCCCCCAATCACGACAAATGTCAGCAGCGCGTCGCGCTTGGCCGCATCTGTCTCGCGTTCGGCGCGCTCGTACGCGAGCAGCACGCGGCCCCTGATTTCAAGCGCGTCCTCGAGCGTCTTCAGTCCGGGTGCCCGACGACGCCACTCGTCGTGGCCGAAGTACGCATGGGTCGCTCCAGTCGCCAGAATGAGGAAGTCGTAGGACATCTCCCCATCGGCGAGCACGAGTCTCTGGCGGTCGGCCTCGACGCGCCGGACGTCCGCGAGCAGTACCTCGACGTTGAGTTGGCGCCGGAGAATCCATCGGATGGGCGACGCAATATCGCCGGGTGACAACGCGGCGGTCGCGACCTGATACAACAGGGGCTGGAACAGATGGTGATTGCGCCGATCGACCAGCGTGACCTGAACCGCGGCCCGCCTCAACGCCCGCGCTGCGTACAATCCGCCAAACCCCCCGCCGACGATGACCACACGCTGCACGTCATAACGATACTGTACCGAACCGGTATTGCTCAGCTGGTCGGGAGGAACGTCTCTTGCACCAGTTCCAGACCATGACGATGACAAATCGGATCACGAGATGGGGAGGCGCGCGACTGTCCCGGCGCGTCGCGCGCTCGTTACCGTGGGTGGGGGCTGCCGTCGCGATTGTGACCGTCGTATCGACGATGCGGCGCAAGGGCGTCATCAGCGGGGTGCTCGACACGGGGCTGAACGCCGTGCCGTTCGTAGGGGCCGCGAAGAACGTACTCGAAGTCGCGCGCGGCCGTGATTTCTTTCCCGACCGATACGGTCCGGGAGTCACGGCCCGCCGGATTCCGTAGGCACCGAGCCTCCTATCCGAGCAGCGGCATCACTCTCAGTGCCGACAGCAGATGGAGATTGCCCGCCGCAAACCAGGCCCAGAACGGGAGGCGGCGGGGTTCGTCCAGGAGCAAGATGTTGAACCCGACGGTCATCGGCAGGAGCACGCGCGTGATCGCGCCGGTGTTCGGATCAGCGAGCACGCGATCGAAGAGCAACATCAGCACGACGTAGGGTACAGCCACCCGCCACCAGGGCGCCCCGTACTCGCGTCGCACCCCCATATACGTTCCTTGCACCACCATCGACGACAACAACCCGACCGGAAGCCACTCTCCTGACAACAGTCCCGCGGCCCGCGCCGAGCCCACTGCCTGGAGCCAGCGGAACGTCAGGGCGGTGCCCGGCGCCATGAGTGTGTCGGCGCCGGCAAAGATCGTCGAACGATAGATCGAGCGCAGGTAGTCCTCCCACAACAAAAGCGGGATGGTCGCGATCATCGCCGCGGCCCCCAGGCGCATCCATGCCCGTCGACTGCGTGGAAACGGCTGCGCCGCCCCCACCAGCAGGTTCGTCTCCCGACCGAGTCCGGCCACCCCCACGATCGCCGCCGAGAGCAGCGGGCGTCCGCGTTCGACGGCCCAGACGGCGCAGACCGTGAGCACCAGGCTGGGCGCGTCGAGCAGCGCGAACCTCACCGACCACAACACGCCATGCGAAAACAGGCACGCCGTCCACAGCGCGAAGCCCCGCCCCGTCGTCAGAGGGATCCAGCGCGTGAGCATCCACGCGAGCAGCAGCCAGCAGACGACGTTCTGGAGCGCGTAGACCTCGATGATCCACGCCGGCCGTCCCAGGCCGAGGGCGTAGGCGGTCCAGCTGAAGAGGATGCGACGCGCGCGGAACGGCGGCAGGTCCATCGCGCGATCGACGACCGGATCCCGGCAGAACGGATCGAGGGCGCGCTGCGCGTAGAACTGGCCGTCGTAGCTCGCCCAGGGCGGATAGTCGAAGTGCGGCACCTCGCGCATTGCCGGGGGCTCGGACTCGTGCCCTTCACGAAACCCGATGAGCGCGGTGAAGCCGGTACCCGGATGGTAGAATCGGGCGACCGACACGAGGAACAACATGACGAGCGCGATGGCCAGGCCACGATACATCCATTGCCTGGTGGTGGCGATCGCTCTGTGCGCCTGCCGCTCGTCCATGCCGTTTGCTCCCGTCCGGGTCGTCGATTTACTCCGCGAGATGGACCGCGCCGACAAGCGGCCGCCTGCCGGCTTCACCCTCGGGCCGCACGAGGTGGGCGGCGTCCCGCACCCGGCCATCGCGGCCACGGTGCCCAGCCGTCTGACGCTCGCGCTTCCGCTTCCCAGGCACGGTGTGTTCCGCGCGTTCGTAGCGATCGCTGACCCGCCCGTCGGCGCGCGGACCGCGGCGGTTCGTCTTCGCGTGGGCGTCAGCGATCATCGCATCTACGAAGGGCTCACGGCGGTGACGTTGGTACCTGGCAACCGCGCGTGGACAGAGATTCGCACGGACCTTTCCGCGTACGCCGGTTGGAAATGGAGTCTATTCTATCGCCCCGAGCGGACCGTCTGGAGGCTTGTGCTGGCGGCCGATGCGACAGACGACGCGCCGGGGACGGTGTTGTGGGGCGGGCCGGAGATCGTCACCGACACGCAATCCGCGCGCGAGTACACGGCGCGGCGTCAACAATTTCGCTGAGTCCACACCACGTGTAGCGCAGCCGTTTATCGTGCGATGTTTCGTTGATCAGGCCGCCCGACGACCATCCACGTGGCCCAGAAGTAAGGCGCGCGTGTGTCCTCGCTTGCGCGGACGGCCGCACTCGCGGCCTGCAGCGCACGGTCCGGGGCGTCGCCGGCCTTGAGCCCGGCGTAGAACTCCCTGACCAATGACGCCGCAGCGTCTGCGTCGCTTCCCCATCGCGCGAGGACGATCGAGGGGACGCCGGCCGCACGCCAGGCCCAGCGCACGGTGCTGGCCGCTGGAGCGGCGCCTCGCATCGACATGCTGGCGCCGTCGGACAGCACGGCAACCCGCGCACGTAGATCGAGGTTCATCAACTCGCGCACTTGGAGGGCACCGTCGTTGTCCGTCGCCTGCTCCGTCGCGGACGAGTCGGACGACAGCAGGATGGAGGAGAACAGCGGGCTGGCGCCGTTCATCCTGAACGGAGCCGAGACATGCAATAGCGCCGACGTGCTTGCCTGTGTTCTGAACGACGCCTCGGTCGCCGCGGGTCCGGTCAGAATGGTTCTGGACGAATCGTCGAAGACTGAGCCAATCGCGTGCGCTTCGGCATCGGCGCCCTCGGACGGACGCAGCGTCCAGCCTGGCGAGGTGCCCGCCACGGCGTCGCGCCTCGAGGAGGACAACTCAGGCGCTCCAACGGCAAGCAGCGTCAGCGCCTCGCTCGGCGCCGAGGAGGCCGGCGTGGCGACGAGCGATGTCGCGGATCCGGCGTACAGCACGATCGTCCGGTCCGCGAGAAACCCGCCGTCCACCGGCAGCGCCTCGAACGGCACCCGCCACAACACCTCGTCCGGTACGACGATCACTCGCTGTGCGGCCGCGATCAGGCTCCAGGCGCCGGCCGGGATCGCGTTCATGAGATCGGCGCACGCAGCCCTCCACGCATCCACATTCCGGAGCGCCGCCGGCTCGAGCGCGCGCGCGACCCGCTCGGCGAGCGTCTGACGCGAGATCGACGTCAGGGACGCATGCACCTTTGTGACGCCGGCCTCGCGCGACAAGACGAGTGCAAGCAGATCGTCGTCGTCCAGGACGAACTGCGCGAGGATCTCGCCATCCGCGCTCAGCGCGCGGGCCGAGTCGTCCAGCGTCGCGGCGGCGCCCAGTCCGCGCCACGTTCGAAGATCCGGCAACCGCGTGAAGAGTTCCTGTTGCTGCCCGCGCCGCCCGTCCACGGCCGCCGCGAGACTCTGCTTCAGCCTGGCAAGCCGTGTCGGATCCGGTTTCGGGAGCGCCTTCTCGTGATCGAACTGCGCGCGGATCGACACGACGCGCGCCGCGAGCTGGCGCTCCCCGTCGCGTTCCGCTGACGTCATGCCGCGGGCGATGTCGCGTTCATTTGCCGCAAGCGCGCCGCGCAGCGCGTGGACGCGCCGGCGCTCGACGGTCGCGAACGCACCGGCCACATCTCCCGTTTCCGCCTGCAGCACGGCGAGCAGTGCGTAGGCACCGGTGGTGTCGGACGGCAACTGCTCGCCCGGCTGATCGAGCGACGCGAGCGCCAGCCGCTCGACGGCGGCGACCGCCAGTTTCGCCGCCGTCAGCGCACGGGCCGGACTGGGCAGCCTGCGGAGCGCGCGGGCCTCGGCGATACGCCCTCGCCACACCACGTCGTGCCGATCCATCGCGACGCCCTCAGCCGTTGCGTGCCGGGCGGCCGCCAGCGCCCCCGTGTAGTCCCTGGTGGCTGCGAGCGCCTGCGAGAGCCCGATCTCCGCGCGGGCGGCATCCTCTCGCTTCGTCAGCGACGTGAAGGAGGCGATCGCCTTGCGGTACGATGCGATCGCCGGCGCGTAGTGCTCCTGCGCCGCCTGCGCGAAGGCGAGGCCGACGATGGCTCGCGCCACGCAGTCGGGATCCTGGGCGGACGAGCACGCTGCCGCACTGTTGACGTACTCCTGTTCCGCGGCCGGCATGCGGCTCGACACGAGATCCGTCAGCGCGATGGCCTGCCAGGCTCGCCCGACGTTCGGCAAGTCCTTCGTCGCCTCGAAGTGCAGGCGGCTTTGGTCGAAGCGTTCGCGCGCGGCATCGAGATTCCCGAGGCGGAAATGCACCTCGCCGATGCTCGACAGCGCGGTGCCCTGCATGCCGCGATCGCTCCGGCTCCGCCCTTCCTCGAGCACCCCCGCATAGGCCTCCAGCGCTGCGCCGAAATCTCCCTGCGCGGCAAGGGCGCGGCCGAGCCCTTCCAGGGCCCGCGCTTCCCCGTGCGTGTTCATCCCCATCCTGTAGAGCGCACGGCTCCGGCGATAGGCTGCGACCGCGCCGGCGAAGTCCCCCTGCACGAACAGGACATTGCCGGTACTGACGAGCGTCGTCGCCACGGCGGGGTCGTCCTTGAGGCGTTCGTGGATCGCGAGGGCCTCCTGGTACGAGACGAGGGCGTCGGAGTACTCGAATTGCGAATACTGCGCTGTCGCGATTCCAAGCATTGCATTCGCCACGCCGTCGTCGTTCCCGGCGGCCCGCTCGATCGCGAGGCGTTGTTCGTACGCGCGCCGTGCCCCGGCGAAATTTCGCTGGTAGTACATCGCGTTTCCGATGTTCTGCAGCAATTCGGCCTGGAGCTTCGTGTGCCCCACCCGCGTGGCCAGCTCCAGCGCGCGCTCGTAGACCTGCTGCGCCCGCGCATGGGCGCCCGACTGCGCAAAAGTGTCCGCCTGCCTGGCGATTGCCGAGACGAGGAACGGTCCAACCAGCTGGGGCTCGGCGGCGAGCAGTTCGTCGCGTGCCCCGGGTGTTGGCGCCGCGATCAATGCCTCCGCCAGCGCGTCAATCGGGGATCCTTCGCGCACCAGTTTCCACTCGCCGCTTTCCCGCACGTACGTGAGGGCCGAGTTCATGGCGGTGTGGAATGTCATGGGCGACCCGTCGGCGCGGCGGGCCGCGGCGCTCGTGCGATCGCGTGTGACCGACACGCGGACGACCGTGCGGTCCCCATTCGGCGTGACTCTCTCGATCCTGAGCGCGGAAAACCTGTCGTCGCCGGAATCGAAGATGTATTTCAGCTGCTCGCGCTGTGGCCGCGCCACCGAGCTTGCCCAGAGCGACAGGTATCCGTCGACATCTTCCGCCTCCTGCATGGCGTAGAAGCGCTCGACGGCCGCCAGAAGGGACGGATCGATCCCATCTTGAGTAATCGGCGGGAACAACGCCGCGACCAGGGCCGCGGCGAGCAGGCGCGTCATTTTTATATGCGCAGCCCTTGGGGGCTGCGGGCTGTGGCGCAGTCCTTCAGGGCTGCGGGGTCTGAAGCGTAAAGTTGATCGTGATGGTCAGGAGCACCGAGACCGGCGCACCGTTCAACAGCGTCGGAGTATAGCGCCACTCCTTCACCGCGGCGATGGCCGCCGCATCGAGCAGCGCCACCGACCTGAGAATCTTTACCCGCTCGACCATACCGCGCTCGTTGATGACGGCCTCGAGAACCACGACGCCCTGCACGCGTGCGCTTCGCGCGATCGGAGGGTACTCCGGCGTCCCACCCGCAATCTTTTTCGGTTCGCGAACACCCTGGCCTATGCGGAAGATTGGCGCCTGGGTCGCCGTGGGTGGCGGCGACGGCGGAACGGGAGGACCAGGCGTCGGGATGCCGGGCCCGAGCAAACCCGGATCGATGGGGCCGGTTCCGCCGCTGGGCAGGTCGGGGATCACCAGGCCAAGAGGTTGTGCGGGCAGATCGCGCGGAGTCTCGAGCGTCGTCGGAGCGATGACATTCGGCAGCGATGGTGCGGTTCGGGCAACGGGCACGGTGGCCGCGATCGATTCCGGCACCGGCACGACCTTCGTCGCGATGACCAATCCATGGAGTGGCGCGGGGTCAGGCCATTCGTCTTCTGCCGTGATCGGCACGATGAGCACCGCGACGACCACCAGCACATGGACCGAGATCGACAGCGGCAACATCGACAACCGCATGGCGTGCTCCTTTCGGCAGTGACGCTTGCCTTCTACCGATTTAGACACCACGTGCGTCCCACAGTTCCGCCTGGTTCCCTGGCAGCGTGACGCAGCGGAGTGGGGCTCGGGCGGGGGCGCGCTGAGTTCGCCGAGAAAACAACCGGAACACGGCCGTCGCACGCCGCCGCCGGCCACTCGGAGGAAGCTGTTCTCGGACGTCACGCCGCCCAGGCGCGCGAACAGCGCGACCTCTCGCGCTCCGCTATAGATAAGGAAGGCCTTTGCGGTCGGACATCTCCTCCCCGATATCGCACCGCGGCGTCCGTGAGATAATTCGCCCATGCTTCCCACTGCCTCCCCCGAATCATGGGGACACTCCACCGTCCGCACGGCCTGTCCGCTCGACTGCCCGGATTCATGCACGCTCGACGTCACTGTGGAGAAAGGGCGCG
>JANNHC010000605.1:0-2096 GCA_031404215.1 Acidobacteriota bacterium | reverse complement strand
CGGGCGCCGGCACGTGTCGTCTCGAGAGACGGGCCGCCGCACGTGCCGACCGGTCGATCGCGCGGTCGATGGCTATGTCGATCCGGTCGTGTTCCTCGCAGATCTGGATGCCAACGGGAGCCATCGCGATCTCGCAGGTGTACCGCGCACCGCCCTCAACCCGCACGACCCGTTGTTGGATCCGCACCGTCACGCCGTCCAGCCGGTCAGCGAACCGTGTCAGCGCGAGCCTGACACGTCGCTCCACCTGGTCGCGCAACGCGTCGGTCAGCTCGAAATCCTTCGCTCGTATCTCGGTGCGCATCTGGCCGGTGGTTCCCTTCCCCAGGCTCGGGTGGTTGAAGGTGTACGCTCTACAAGTCCGAGCCTACGCCTCGCCCATCCTGCTGACAAATAGAATGTTTCGCATTGATCAATCGAAAAAGCCGCAGTATGCTCGCCCAGTGGAGTGGCTCAATTACCATCACCTGTTGTACTTCTGGATGGTTGCGCGCGAGGGCACCATCGCGAAGGCCGGGGAGAAGCTGAGCCTCGCGCAGCCCACGATCAGCGGCCAGCTCCGGACGCTCGAAGGTATGCTCGGCCAGAAGCTCTTCGTCCGGTCGGGACGGCACTTGGTGCTCACCGAGACGGGTCGCCTCGTCTACAGCTACGCCGACGAGATCTTCGGGATCGGACGCGAGCTGCTTGAAACATTGAAGGGCAAGCGCAGCACGCGGCGGCCGGCGCGCCTCATAATCGGCGTGGCCGACAGCCTGCCGAAGCTGGTCGCGCAGAGGTTGCTCGCTCCGGTCTGGACGCTGGACGAGGCGGTCCAGGTGATCTGTCGCGACGGCAAACCTGAACGACTAATTGCCGACCTTGCCCTCCACGAGCTTGACGCGATTCTGGCGGACGCGCCCCTGGGTCCAACCAGCCGCGTGCGTGCCTTCAGCCACTTGATAGGAGAGTCTCCGATCGGATGGTTCGGCGTGCGCGCGCTGGCGGCGCGCTACCGGCGGCGGTTTCCCGACTCGCTGGACGGGGCCCCCATTCTCCTGCCGGGCCCGGATTCCGCCGTCCGGCGCGCGCTCGACGACTGGTTCGAGGCCGAAGGGCTGCATCCCGATGTGAAGTGCGTGTGCGAGGACAGCGCCTTGCTCAAGGCGGTTGGGCGGGCCGGTCACGGGCTCTTCCCGGCGCCGGTTGCGATCGCGCGTGAAGTGTGTCGTCAGTACAGCGTCGCGCTGATCGGAACCGTCGCGTCCGTCACCGCCCGCTTCTACGTGATCTCGGCCGAGCGTCGCCTGAAGCACCCCGGGGTCGTCGCCATAACGACCGCGGGCCGGAAGCTGTTCGCCTGATCGGCGACTGGCCACTTCCGGGCTCCAAATCCAAATCCCTCCGCCATTACGATGGACGACCTCGAAACTTTCTATGACCCCGATTGCTGGTCGCCTCGCTATCCTTTGAGAGCAGTGTAGCCGGGGCGGCATCGCCACGACCTTGGCGCGCCGTTCCAAGGTGAGTGGGTCGCGACCACTGGCGACTCACGCGCGCTCGTGCTCGCCGGTGCCCAACGGGATTTTCCGGTGACCGAGAACGGACGCCTGGCCGGCGTGCTGACGCGTGACGCACTCGTGTCGGCGCTGGCGACCGGCCATGCGGATGCGTCGGTCGGGCACGTCATGTCGCGGGAGTTTCAGACCGCTGATGCCCACGAGTTGCTCGACGTGGCGTTCGAGCGGCTCCAAGGCCGTCAATGACACGTGCTTCCAGCGCTGCAGGGCGGTCAGATAGTGGGGTTGCTGACGCCGGAGAATGTCGGCGAGTTCGTCATGTTCAGGGGCGTGATCACGTCACCGCTGCCGCCGGCCGGTCGTATGTCTGCGTCGTAGCGAACCAACACCTCTGCAACCGGCGTTATGCGTTTGATGCCGTTGACAGTGAAGAAATTTTTGCCGCGGCGATCACTGCGCCCACCAAGAAAACCCGCCACTGAAACAACCCTGCTGTGACGCATCATCGCCTCGACACTCACAGATGCCGGGCGTAAAATTTGATTTCCCTCCGGGCTTCAGCGACTCGGCCGGAACCATGCTTTCCTGGCCGCTCGG
>JANNHC010000604.1:0-3471 GCA_031404215.1 Acidobacteriota bacterium | reverse complement strand
GATCGTCGTGGCGGCTGTCGAGCGTCTTTCGGACCGAGGTCACCTCTTCCAGGTACCCAGCGAGGGCATCCTCGACGATGTCTTCGGGGGCACGTCCGCTGGTAGTAGCAAGATCGTTCAGTCTTTTCGCCGTTTCGGGCGTGACGTGCACTTCCATGCGGCTACTGTACGGCTTTCGGCCACGACCGGCAAGCACTCATGCGGCCTTGTCGAACGGTCTCGATTCGCTTGAGCCAGACGACGACTTGGTTCCAACTGCTTTGCATTTGGGACTCCAGCCTTCGCTTCCAACCTGAACATGCTGGTCAAGACACGCGGCGGCAATGTGTCGGCCGCGCTGCGGCAGATCGGCGCAGACCTGAGCGCCGCCGCGCCAAGGCGTTGCGGAGCAGATCACGGCTCAGGATCTCGTCGAGACGCGCGTCTATCCGTTCCAGGCCATGTCGTGGGCGGCCGGGGTCATCGGCGGCATCGCGCTGGTGTTGACGATCTCGGCATTTACGGCGGCCTCGCCTACGCCGTCGCGAGGCGGACGAAGGAAATCGGCATCCGTGCGGCGCTCGGCGAGAGCGCCGCCGGGGTCGTCGGCCTGATCCTGAAGCAGTCGATGCGGCTGTGCGCGATTGGCCTCAGCATTGGCCTGACACTTGCGGTCGCCCTATCTACGGCGCTGTCGTCCACCCTCGTGATGATGGATACGTTCGACGTGGCCGCGTTTTCGGCCGGGATCGTTATCGTCATCGCGGCGTGTCTGGTCGCGGCGTTCTACCCCGCGCGGAGGGCGGCGGAGGTGGAACCATGGGTGGCGCTGAGAATCGAATAGCCCCATCGTAGTGCCCCGGATTCGGCCCACCTCGTCGTAGTGGCGTGCTTCAACCGGTCCTGAAAAGCGCCGCAGTGTTCAGCGAACGACTCGCCCGCACCGAAGACCGAGCCCACTCAGCCGGAAGTGATTCGTAGACTCCTGCCGCTTGACTATGCGGTTCCTTCGAGCCTCCGGAGCTGGCTTAGCCAGCTCGACATCTGGTTCCAACTGGTGAGAATCCGGCTCACGGGCACTGAATCGTTGACCGAATTTCTATGCTGACTTCGGACAGGTCCAAACGTTGGCGACGAAGGCTTTGAAGGTGCGACCAGAGTTATCGCCGGCGCAGGAAGTCGTGACCGCTGGCATGACGCCGGGACAACCGGAGCCCACGCAAGCCGATATCGTCGCGGCCAAGGCCTGTCGTCGCGACCAAGGCCTTGACCTTCGACACGTGGTACGGTTCTACAAGCTCACCCGCAAGGGCCGCGCGCAGATGGCCGATGAAGAGGCGTCGTGGGCGCGGCTGGCTGGCGCCGTCGCGTCGATCATCGGCGGCGCCGCAGGAGAAAACCCATGACCTGGTGGCAACGACTGCTGTTTCGCTGGCGGGCCGAGCGCGATCTCGACGCCGAGCTCCGCGACCATCTGGCCCGACTCACGGCGGACTACTCCGCGACCGGCGAGGCGCTGCCGGACGCGAGGCGTCAAGCGACGCTCGCCTTTGGTGGGCTCGACCAGATCAAGGAAATGTGCCGCGACGTGCGGCCGGCGCGCTCCTTGGAGATTCTCGGTCGCGACCTCTGGTATGGCCTCCGGGTGCTCAGACGGAGTCCCTCGTTCACGCTCGTCGCGATTGCCTGCCTGTCGCTCGGCGTCGGGGTCAACACGGCGGTCTTCAGCGTGTTCAACGCGGTTTTCACGCTGGTTGATTCGAGCGGTGCGACTGCCGGTCTGGCCTTCGCGCTGGCGAAGGGCCCGGTCCTCGACGTTTCACTGTCGTATCTATGGGCACAGCTGTCGTACCGCGCCAGAAGCCTCTGGCCAGCCGTCTTCCTGCACAGTTTCCATAACGGCGTGTCGCAGTGGCTATTCCCGAACTTCTTCGCCGGTGGCGACGAGACGTGGCTCGGGGAAGGCGGCGTGCTACCGCTCGCTTGTTACGTCGTCGCGGCGATTGGTCTATCAAGCGTCGTCCGGAGGCAGGGCGGTCGTTGACTCGGGTCGTGACGCGCCGCATCGAAGTCGAGTGAATCCGCGGCCCTATCTCGCGGGCGACGGTGGCGTCGCCCCTTTCCAGTCTTCGACCTTCAGGCTCGGCACGCGTTGGAATTCCGTAGTGTTGTGCGTGACGAGTGTCAGCTTGCGAGCCTTAGCCTGCCCGGCGATGAGCACGTCATAGGGACCAATCGGCGTCCCCTTTGATGCAAGGTGAGCGCGGATTTCTCCTGCCTGCCGGGCGTCTTCCTGATCGAATTCAAGCACCGGAAACTGGAGCCCGTCCACGCGGGCCACGTTCTTCTCGACCCGCTGGCCCTTGAACGCGCCGTAGTACAGTTCGTGGATTACCACTGCGGACACCCCGATGTCTCGCGGCGCGTACCGCCGTATGCGTCGTGCGATCGGAGAGGTCGTATCGTTGAGGAGTGCAATGACCGCGTTCGCGTCGAGGAGGTACCGCATCAGCGGAACACCTTGCGCAGCTCGGGTCGCTCCGTCGGTTCGGGTTGCTCGCGCACGGCCGACACGAAGTCGTCATCGAGTTCGCCCGCAAGGGCGTCAAGCCACTCCCACGAGTCGGGTACCGGTTCCAGCACAATGGCCCGGCCACGCCGGCGGATCCGGACCTCCCGGCCATCGACGCGGAAGGCGCGCGGCAATCTGACCGCTTGCGATCGCCCCGACCAAAAGACCTTTGCCGTCTTCATCACGCCCTCCCGGATGAGATATACCAAACGAATATATCATCCTAGGGTCGCGCCCAGCAACGCCATCGCGGCCTCACGCCACACGTCCCAGCCCTTCAACCTGCCGCAACCACCCGTCCAGCTGGTTCCAACTCGCGAAAATCTGGCTCACCACTTTTCATTCAGCAGACTCTTCAAAGCCCTAATCCCCCGTTGTCCGCCGCGAACTGGTTGACACACAAACTGACACACTATCGGTAAATTCGGCGTCGCACCCAAGCGCCGTGGATCATCAGCACCTCCACAGGTATTACGCACTACTACACGTCCCTACGACCAGGCGCGCTTCGCGCCATTCCGACACGCGGTAGTATTCAGCTCCGATTTGGTTTCGGTTCGAAAGAAATCTCGACTTCCGAGTAGCTGCCAGGCGTCGCGGAAGCCACAGCGGCAGCGATGCGCTCGGCATGCTGCCGGACGCGGGACCACTTGGTGCTGCCCGTCAGGACAACGAGGGCGATGCGGCGCACGCGCAGGTTCTGCTGGTGGCGGATGCGGCGGTCCGTCGTGAGCTCGAACCCCGCTTCCCTCGGCCGCGGTCAAAAGCTCGCCATTGCTGAGCGTGTCCCAGCCCCTGGCTTGCGCCGTGTGGACGGTGTGCCCGGACCACACGGGCCAGTCCTTTCGGCGTGCCGTGGTCAAAGAGGATGAGCACCGGTCGGGACGGGGTCCGCGCGAAGGCTCTCAGCCACGAAATCC
>JANNHC010000603.1:0-4322 GCA_031404215.1 Acidobacteriota bacterium | reverse complement strand
GTAGGTGCCCGGGTAGAGCAGCGCTTCCCCATGGCCGATGTTGATGACTTTGGTCGCGAGCTTATCGACGAAGTAGCGGTCGTGCGAGACGAAGATCAGCGTGCCGCCAAAGTCTTCCAGCGCCTCGAGCAGCACGTCCTTCGAGTCGAGGTCGAGGTGGTTGGTGGGTTCGTCGAGGAGCAAGGTGTTCGACGGCCGGAGCAGCATGCGCGCCACCGCCAGCCGCGTGCGCTCGCCGCCCGACAACACGCGCACGGGTTTGTCCACGTCGTCGCCGGAAAAGAGGAAGCCGCCGAGGATGTTGCGGATGCTCGGCACCATGTGAATCGGTGCGTCGCCCGCGAGCGTCTGGTAAACGGTCAGCGCTGGATCGAGGCGGGTCGCTTCATCCTGCGCGAAATACTGCGTCACGACCTGGTGCCCTTCGGTCCGCGTTCCGGCATCAGGTGACTCGACACCGGACAACATGCGCATGAGGGTGGACTTGCCCGCGCCGTTCGGACCGATGAGGGCGATTCGGTCGCCCCGCTCGATGTGTGCGTTGATGCCGCCGAAGACCACGCGGTTCGCATAGGCCTTGCGCACGTCACGCAGGTCGAGCACCGTGCGCCCGCTTTTCGCGCATGCAGGAAAAGTGAAGCGGACGCGCTTGCGCTGGGGCGGAATCTCGATCGGGACGATCTTGTCCATCATCTTGATCCGGCTCTGGACCTGGGCGGCTTTCGTCGCCTGGTACCTGAACCGGTTGATAAACGCCTGGATCCGCTCGATTTCGTCGTCCTGGTCGCGTTTCTGCTGGCGCAGGCGCTCCATGCGCGCCTGGCGCTCGACCAGATAGTGACTGTAGTTGCCGGCGTAATCGGTCAGTTTTCGAAGGCCAATCTCGGTGATGCGGGTCACGACCGCGTCGAGAAAGAAGCGATCGTGGGAGACGAGGATCACGGCGTGCGGGTAGCCGGACAAATACTCCTCGAGCCAGTTGCGCGCCTCGAGGTCGAGGTGATTGGTCGGCTCGTCGAGCAGGAGCAGTCCTGGCCGCGTGAGCAGCAGCTTGGCCAGCGCGATGCGCATCTGCCAGCCCCCCGAAAACGTTTCGGTCGGCTTGTCGAAATCTTCGGGAGAGAAACCCAGGCCGCGCAGGATGGTCGTGATCTTCAAATCGATGCTGTAGCCTTCGAGGCGCCGGAAGCTCTCCTGGAGATCGCTGTACCGGCTGAGCATCGAGGCGTGCTCCGACTCGGCGGCCGAGTCGTCCGCCAGCCGTTCCTCGAGGCTCCGGATCTCAGCCCGCATGTCGAGCAGCGGCTTGAAGGCCAGACCGGCTTCCTCCATCAGCGTGCGCCCGCTGTGGTTCAGCCCGTCCTGCGGGAGGTAGCCGACCGCCATGCCCGACGGCTTCACGACGGCGCCGGCGTCCGGCTCGTCCATGCCGGCGAGCATTTTGAGCAGCGTGGTTTTTCCGGCGCCGTTCGGCCCCGCGAGGCCGACGCGCTCGCGATCATCAATCTGCCAGCTCACCGCGTCGAGAAGCACGCGATCGCCGAACGCCTTGGTCAAGCCGGACAACTGGATCATTGGTAACGCACGACAGGCAGGCAGGACGGAACCTGTGTGCGCGGGCCGTCAGGACCGCACACGAGAGCGCCATTTTAGCACGCCCGCACAGTTGATTTGTTGGCCCGGTCTGACCCCTGGCCGCCTCACGCGTCGTGTGAAGATGCTAGAAGGCCTTTCATGTCGTAAAGAGTCTCACCGATCTCGGTCGCTCGATGCATTGGCTGGAAGACGGCACGGACTTAGGATCAGTCTCCCCGGTAACATGCGCTCCCTGTCATACCGCTCGCTCGTCTTCGCCGCCGCGTGCTGCCTGTCCGTGGCGCCGATTGCGTCCGCCGACGACACGACGTCCACGACCGTCGCCGTCACGGCGCGCTTCAGCAGCCGCACGTCGCTGAAGGTTTCGAACGACTTTCTACGGTTCGATGTGACGGCGCCCCACCAGCCCGCGACCGCGTCCGTGGATTTTTCGGCCGGCGCGCGCACGCAGGCCGGTTCGGAAGTGCTGCTCTCCGTGGAACCGATTCGCGCTCTCAACGGACCCGGCGGCGCGAGCGACGTGGAGTCGTCGGTCAGCTTTGTCGGTGAAGGCGACGGAACGCGAGGCGGCGCGCTTGCCGCGTTCGGCCCGACCGTCGCAGGCCGATGGACTGGAAGTGGTCTGAGGCACGGCCGGCTGGTATTCGCCCTCCACGCCGGTTCGACAGGCGGTTACACCGTACCCGTCCGGTTCGTGCTGAGCGCCCCCTAACGCAGCCTTTGTTACGGCTCCTTCGTCACCCAGAGCTTTTCGCCGCGCTTCTTCTCCATCGCGGATGCGATCTCCTGCGCCGCCGTACGCGTGCTGTACGGCCCGAGACGGACCCGGTAGGGCGCGTCGGGATCGGCAGCCGGCGGGCTCACGAGGTACGCAGGCATCCCCGTCGCCTTCAGTTCGTTCACGACGTCCCTCGCCCGAAGCGGGTCGCTCAACGCGGCGACCTGCACGGCGAACGCCGGCGAATCGGATGCACGGTCCGGGGGCGCCGTTGAGCCCGCGCGCGGGGGCGGCTTCACACCCGCCGCGGTTCCCCGCGGCGCGGAAACATACGTGCTGGACTTCGTGCCACTGCCGATCGGCTCCGCTGTCGCGGGGCCGGTTCGCACGCCTGGCGAAGCAGCCGAGGGCCGGGCCGATGCGATCCTCGGCTGGGTCCTCGCGCCCGCGGTCGTGGCCGCACCACCGCCGCGCGGAGGAAATACCTTTCGTATCTCCGGGCGTTTCTCGATTGCCACGACGAAGGAGATTTCCGTCGTCAGCGCTTCGCGGGTCAGCGGGGCAGGGACTTCTGCGTCGCCGGCAATCCGCGCTCCTTCGGGCAACGACTCCACCAGGAGCTTGACGAGGTGCGACCCGCTTCGGACCGAGTCGAAGCGATACCGTCCCCGACGGGCCTGCTCCGAGCGCGCGCCGCCGTCCAGGATGACAATCGCGCCCTCAATCGGTTCCTCGTTCGGGTCCGCCTTCCCGTTTCCGTTCACGTCGCGAATGACGCGCCCGTGGATGGCGCCGAGTGGAATGAGCCCGAAGGCCACGTGTTTACTGTCGCCCCGCGACAACTGGAGCTGGACGGCGGTCACGGGGGGCGGGTCGAAATCAACCGGCAGCGCGCCCGTGTCCAGCGCGACCTCGAGCACGCCGACCGGCACGCTGAGAAATGCGAACTGTCCGTCACGTCCCGTCGTCGAATGCCCGCTTCCAAGACGTAGCGGAATCCCCTCGAGTGAGTTTTCGCCCTGATCCGCCACCCCGTTCGCGTTCCAGTCCGCAAACACGGACCCGCTGACCGTGCCGGTGCCGCGACGGGCGACCGATTCGGAAACTCGGACGCCCTCGGCGACGCGGACCGATCCGGTGGGCAGCGCGCGTGTGACCCGCAGAATCGAGCGGCTGATCCAGGGACTGCCACTGAGTGATGGCGACGGCGATCGATCCAGGTTGATGTTCAGCGCGACCGTCGTGCGGCGCGACAGCTGGCCGTTCAGTCCGAAGCCCAGGGACTCGCGCGGGACGAAGTTGCGCGTCAGCAAGTCCATGCTGCGCGCCGCGTTGCCTTCGGCGCGCAGCCACAGGTCGTGGTTCGGAACGCGAATCTGCGTGCCGCCGCCCGCCTGCCAGTAGGTGCTGCCCTCACCCAGCCCGACCTCGGTACGCGTGAGCATGGCGGTGCCGAACACCTGCGACGTGCGCGTCACGTTTGCGAAGAGCTGCGCCGATCCGTCGCGCTGATCGTAGGAACCGCTGTGGTTCAGACGCTCGACGTTGCGGCGCACCGAATACCTGACGAACGCGTTCGTCTGGCGTATGGCGGCCTGCCACTCCCCCGACCATGCACCCGTATCGCTGTCGGAGGGGAACCCGAAGCCGATCGGACGCGAGTCGCGCCCGCCGCGCTCGCCGCGAAACGTCAACGCCGACCGCGGGGTGACCTGGACCCTGACCCCACCGAATCCGCGGCTTCCCGAGCTCTCCGGGGTAGGCCTCGTGGAGGCCAGCGACTGTTCGGGTTCGAGATTCGACCTGAACGTCTCCCAGCCCGCCGAAACCCGCGCGCGAGGAAACACGTCGTATTCGCCGGCCGCAAACACGCCCTGCCTGTCCTGCAGGGGGTTGTTCAGCGAGGGAAATTCGCCGGGTGAGAACCGCGACGCGTTGAGCTGCAGCCAGCCGCGCGAATGCAGCCAGTTCGCGCCCGCCATGTAGCTGCTGTCGCGCTCGCGCATCG
>JANNHC010000602.1:0-4996 GCA_031404215.1 Acidobacteriota bacterium | reverse complement strand
CACCGCGGCGTCCGTGAGATAATTCGCCCATGCTTCCCACTGCCTCCCCCGAATCATGGGGACACTCCACCGTCCGCACGGCCTGTCCGCTCGACTGCCCGGATTCATGCACGCTCGACGTCACTGTGGAGAAAGGGCGCGTCGTCAAGATCGACGGCGGCAACGCCAATCCGGTGACCGGCGGCTACATCTGCGCCAAGGTGCGGCGCTTCGACGAGCGCCTCTACGGCGAGGATCGCCTCCTGTATCCGGCCGTCCGCAAGGGGGCGAAGGGGCAGGGCGTCTTTACGCGCGTCACGTGGGACGAGGCGCTCGCGCAGATCGCGCTGCGCATGGAGCAAATCCGGGACACCACGGGAGCCGAGGCGATCCTGCCGTTCTGCTACGGAGGGTCGAACGGCCTGCTCACCCAGGATACCAACGATGCGGCGCTCTTCCGTGGCTTCGGCACGTCGCGCCTCGCGCGCACGGTGTGCGCCGCGCCGACGGGCGCCGCGAACCAGGCCCTGTACGGCAAGATGCCCGGCGTCACGTACGCCGATTACGTCCACGCGAAGCTGATCGTCCTCTGGGGCGTGAACCCTGCCGCATCGGGCATCCACCTCGTGCCGTACCTCCGTGAGGCGCGGAAGTTCGGTGCGCAACTCGTCGTCATTGATCCGCGGGCGACGTCGCTCGCCAGGCAAGCCGACCTGCACCTCGCGGTGCGTCCGGGGACGGACCTGCCCGTCGCGCTCGCGCTCCATCGCTACCTCTTCGAGCACGGACTGGCTGACGAACGGTTTCTCGCGGAGCACACGCGCGGAGCGGCCGAGCTCCGCGAGCGGGCGCGGGAATGGACGATCGAGCGCGCGGCACGTGAAGCGGGCATCGATCCGGCGGCGCTCGAACAGCTCGCGCGGATGTACAGCGGCGCCTCCCCCGCGCTCGTGCGCTGCGGCTGGGGACTCGAGCGCAATCGCAACGGCGGCAGCGCCGCGGCCGCGGTCCTGGCGTTGCCCGCGGTCGCCGGCAAGTTCGGCGTCCGCGGCGGCGGATTCTCGATGAGCAACTCGGCGGCCTTCGGAATCAAGGCCGCTGCCTGGATGAACGACACGCCGGAGCCACCAACACGCCTGGTCAACATGAATCAGCTGGGACGCGCCCTGACCGAGTTCAAGGACCCGCCGGTCCAGATGCTCTTCGTCTACAACTGCAATCCGCTCGCGACGATGCCGGATCAGAACCGCGTACTCGAAGGGCTGAAGCGGGAGGACCTCTTCACCGTGGTCTACGAGCAGGTCTTCACCGACACCACGCGCTACGCCGACATCGTCCTCCCGGCGACGACCTTCCTGGAAAACTATGACATCGCGAAGGCGTATGGTCCGATCAGCCTGCAGCTCGTCCGGCCCGTGATCGAACCGACCGGAGAAGCGCGTCCAAACGCCGAAGTCTTCTCGGAGCTTGCCGCCCGCCTCGGCATCGGCACGGCCGAACACGAAATCGACACGCTGTTCCGCATCGCCGGCCGGTTACCCTCGGGGGTTTCCAGCGAGCTCATGGAAACCGGATCTGCCACGCCCCCTTTCGGCGGCGCGCCGATCCAGTTTTCAGATGTCTTTCCGCTGACGCTCGATCGGAAAGTCGATCTCTTTCCGGCTGCGCTGGACCAGGGAGCGCCGGCAGGTCTGTATGGCTACCAGGCGGATCCGGGGACCGAGCGCTACCCGCTCGCGCTCATTTCTCCCGCGAGCGAAAAGAGCATCTCCTCAACCCTTGCCGAATTGCGCCAGCGCCCCGCCGTGCTGCAGATGCATCCAGACGACGCGAAAGCCAGGGGGCTGGCGACAGACGACCCCGTGCGCGTGTTCAACGATCTCGGCGAGGTGCACTGCCCAATTGCCTTGAACAAGGACATCCGCCCGGGCACCGTCTCGCTCCCGAAAGGGCTCTGGCGAAAGAGCACCTACAACGGTTCGACCTCGAACGCGCTCGTCCCCGACAGCCTCACCGATCTCGGCGGAGGCGCCTGCTTCAACGACGCGCGGGTCCAGGTCGCGTCGCTCGGGAAGCATTAGGCTTCGCCGCTGAAAACCCAAGACCGATCCTAGTAACTGAAAAAGAAAATCAAATCAATCCCCGCCCGTTCGACGCGGCGCTGATTCACGCGGTTGGCGGACCCGCTGGTTTCCGGGGCGGCGGTGGCCTGCGCGCGCAGGAACCTCGCGAGCTGATACTCCAGCTGGAACTGCGTCGTGTTGCGATCGCCGAACTGCTGATACAGCTTGATGAACGTTCGCTCGTTCAGCTGCTGGCCGAGCGTGATCGCGGCACCGAGATCACCCGATTCGGTCGTCGTCGAGATCTCGAACAGATCCAGATCGAGCGCCTTCCCGATCGATTCGCCAAGCGGCGCCGCGATGAAGCCGGTGGCAATCCCCCCGGCCGTCGCCGCCAGCGACGAGCGCTCACCGGTCCCCAACTCGTTGACCGGCCGGTTGAACACGATGAGCGCGAGGATGTCGCTCTCATCCAGCGGCGGACTGCTCGACAGGGCGAGCTCCGGGGCTTTTGGCGTCCCGGTGATGTGGATGCGCGCCTCGACGCCGGTGTCTGGAATCTTCCGCGTCGCGGTGATGTCCAGATTCGGATTGATCGTGGGCGACCCCGTGAACCGGATGGTGCCGTCCCTGACGAGGTCGAACCGGCGGCCCTGGAACGCATACGTGCCGCGCACGGTGTTGACCGTCCCGACGAGGACCACCGGCGCGCCCGGATTCTTGCGCACGCGCAGGTCGCCGCCGACGGTGATGTTCATGTCTCCGAGCGCCGTGCCGGTGGGGCCCCCAGGCCGCAGATTCTTGCCGCGAAGCACGACGTTATCCGGCAGGACCACATGCACATCCATCGTCGCGGCTTCGAACAGCCCGCCCTGCGCGGCGGCGAGAGCCTTGAAGTCGGCCTCGGCCGCCTTCTCGGCCGCCCCGGGCGCTGCGGCGGATTCGCTGGCCCTCGTGAGCGCTTCCCTCGTGGCTTCCTCGGCACTGCCGGTTCTTTCGACCGTCCGATCGGCCGAGACGACGTCGGGGAACGCCTCGACCGAGTAGGGGTTGTAGAACAACTCCAGGACACGGTCTACTTCGAGGCGGCCGGCGTCTATCCGCAGGTCCCCGACCAGACGCGGACGTCGAAGCTCACCCGTTACCTTGAGCGCCGCCTGCACCTGCACGTCCCCGAGCTCGTTATCGAGCAGCTCGAAGTTGTCCGAATCGATGCTGACGTTCAGCGCGCCAACCTGCCGCGCGTGGACCGCGAGATCTCCCGCGACCCGAAGTTTTTCGCCATGGTGATCGAGCAGCTGGAATTCCTGGATCCGAATCACATCCGGCAGCAGTTCGATTCGCGTCGTCAAGCCCGAGAACGCGCTGCCGGCCGCGGGTACTCCGAACGCCCCGTTCTTGATGTCCACGTGGCCTTGCAGATGCGGATCCTGACCGGAGCCCGACACGTGCACGTCGGCTTCGAGCGTGCCGGTCACGTTCGTGACCTGAGTCGTCAGGCCCTGGATCACCGCGAGGCTGAGGGCCGAGGACTTGACCCGGAGATCGATCGCATCGGCCGGCGCAGGCGGGCTGTGTCCGCCGCCGGGGGTCGTCCTGAACACGCTCGTCGGCACGCTGCCCTTGGCGGTGATGAACTCGGTCGGCGACTGCTGCAGCGTGGCGTCGAGTCCGACGCGCGTGCCCGTGTAGTCCACGTTCGCCACGAGGGAGTCGTAGCGATACGTCTGAAAGCCGCCCTGTCTGATCTCGACCTTTCCGCCGATCGCGGGCGCTGCGGTGGAGCCGGTGATTTTGGCGTCCGCATTCAGGGTCCCGGTGAAACCGCGATTCTGCAGCGTCAGCGTTTCGAGCTGTGTCAGATCGACGTTCCGGGCATGCACCTCGATCGCGCCGGTTGGCGTGGCGGTTCCGAGCGCGAGCGTGCCGCTCACGTCAAGGGATTGAGTCCCGCTGACGAGGCGCACGTTCTCGAGCTCCAGCCTGTCGCGCCCGTACTTGACGGTCGCCTGGCTGCCCGCGGCCGTCTGCCACACGATGCCCTGCGTCCGGACGGCGAGCACGGGAAGATGCAGCTCCTGATGATCGGGATGCAGAATGACTTCGCCGGTGGCGTCCAGCTCGCGCGTCTTCTCCTTGATGTTCGTCGTGAACTTCACCGTGCGCTGATCGTAGGTCGTCGTCGCCGTGATCGAGTTCAGCTGCATGCCCGCGACGGCCACGAACGTCGCGTCGGTCTTCGCCTCCACCCGGACCCTCGCGACATCCAGGTCGGGAAGCGTCACCGTGTATTGGCCGTTGAGATCGAGGGCGCTGTTCGACCCGTACGACAGGTTGCTGCCGTCGAGGCTGCCCGTTGTCGTGAGCGACGCGGCATTCCCCGTCAGCGTGCCGTCGAGGGTTGCCGCTCCCCCGACGTCAGGCTGGCCTGCCAGCTTCGCCAGCTCCGTCAGGTTGATCGCCTCAACGTGATACGTCACGTTCGAGTTCGAGGTGCGATTGAGCGCAAGCCGGCCCGATGCATCCGCCTTCACGTCCGGCCCGGCGATCGTGAACCGGGTGAGATCGCCTACCTGCGCGCTGTATGTCCCGTCCGCCTCTGCGCTGTCGATGCGCAGGCCGCCGATTGTGGAGCGCGTCAGTGTAGTAGGTGCGCCCGGCCTTCGCCTCGGTCGTCGGTTCGAGCAGCACGATGCGGACGGCGTGGATGTCGTCGTTCGCGTACAGCCCGGCGTCGGACCCTTGCACGCTCCAGTTGTGCGACGAGTCGAACCCCTTGTGGCCGGTGGGGTCTTTCTCGCCCGCGAAGGCCGCGGTCACGGTGCCGGGCTTCACCACGCCATACGGGTAGCTCTCGCGCTTGTAGAAGCTCGACGTGCCGACCAGCCCGAACGGCGTGCCCGCGGGCAGGTGCTTCGACAACTTCCCGTCGTTGGCGAGCGGGGTGAGCCGCT
>JANNHC010000601.1:0-11001 GCA_031404215.1 Acidobacteriota bacterium | reverse complement strand
GCCTTCGCGAGCGGCGCGAGCTCGGGGTCGATCGCGGCTGCGAGCAAGCGCAGGAGCGGCGCCTGCTGCTCGTCGAGCGCCGCGCGCGCCCGCAGCGAGCCGGAGACGGTGTCGGACACACGACCGATAGAGGGCGAGGCGCACTTCCTCCCGCGACGCGCCCGTCGAGATACGCGGCTCGTATTCACGCGCCGCGCGCAGGACGCGCCATCCGAACGATCCGAGCGCGACGCGTGCGACGGCCCCAACCGCCCGCACCTCGTCGATCACGCGCCGCGCCAGTTGGGGATCGTTCGCCTTGAGTTCGATGATCATCGGGATGCCTGGATACCGTGCGAGCACCTCTGCAAGCCGCGGTACGCCATGGCCTTGCCCCCGGAAGGAAAACGACGGCGCATCGGCGCGGTTGGGCCCGGAGTCCGCGGGGGCAAACCAATGGGCGGCGTCCAGCCGTGCCAGCTCGTCGGCCGTCAGCGCCGAGAGGCTCCCTCGCCCGCTGGTCGTACGTTCGAGCGTGTCGTCGTGATGAACGACCACGACGCCGTCTCGCGAGAGGTGCACGTCGAACTCGAGGCCGTCGGCGCCCAGGGATAGACCGTGATCGAAAGAGACGATGGTGTTTTCGGGGCGCAGCGCCGATCCGCCGCGGTGGGCGTACACGAGAGGTCGCGAGAGGTGTGCGGGAGGCAACGTCCTCATCTTAGTTCACGGGGACGTGGAAACAGCAGGCGCGGCGGCGCTCCGGGAACCGGGCGCCTTCCAGCCGGAGGTCGCAATCTGCGGGCACCGTTGTAATATGCCCTATGACCTCGGAACTTCCCTCGACACTTGGTGAACTGCGCGCCTCTGTGGCGGCCGGCCGCGTGCCACGCCGCCCCGTCAGAGACGAAATCCGCGAAAACCTCATCGCGCGTCTGCGGGCGAAGCAGCCGATCTTCCCCGGGATCATCGGCTACGACGAAACGGTGGTGCCGCAGATCGTCAACGCCGTCCTCTCGCGCCACAACTTCATCCTGCTTGGCCTCCGTGGGCAGGCCAAGAGCCGAATCCTTCGCGCCCTGTCCGACCTCCTCGACGAATCGATCCCGGTGGTGCCAGGCTGCGAGATTCACGACGATCCGCTCGCGCCGCTCTGCTCCGCGTGCCGTGGACGCGTACGGGCCGAAGGCGACAATCTCCCCGTCGCGTGGCTGCCGCGCGAGGCGCGCTACGTCGAGAAGCTGGCGACGCCCGATGTGACGATCGCCGACATGATCGGTGATCTCGATCCGATCAAAGCAGCGCGCGCGGCCCTTCAGCTTTCCGACGAGCTGACGATGCATTACGGGCTCCTGCCGCGCGCCAACCGCGGTATCTTCGCCATCAACGAGCTGCCCGATCTCGCGGGAAAAATCCAGGTCGGCCTGTTCAACATCCTCCAGGAAGGGGACGTGCAGATCAAGGGCTACCCGGTCCGGCTTCGCCTCGACGTCCTGCTCGTCTTCAGCGCGAACCCCGAAGACTACACCGCCCGCGGCAAGATCATCACGCCGCTGAAGGATCGAATAGGCTCGGAGATCCGCACGCACTATCCGGCGACCCGCCACGAGGCCATGGCCATCACCAAGCAGGAAGCCTGGCTGAACCGCGGGGACCGGGCACGGGTGGAGATTCCGGAGTTCGTCCGCGAGGACGTCGAGGAAGTCGCCTTCCAGGCGCGGCAGGACTCGAAGATCGACAAGCGCTCCGGCGTCAGCCAGCGCCTGCCGATCTCGCTGCTCGAAAACGTCGTCTCGAACGCGGAGCGCCGGGCGCTGCTCGCCGGAGAGAAAGCGATCGTGCCGCGCGTCACCGACATTTACGCCGCGCTGCCGGCAATCACCGGCAAGTTCGAGCTCGAGTACGAGGGTGAGCTTCGAGGGGCGAACAACGTCGCGCGCGACATCATCCGCGCGGCGGTGGGGAACGTCTTCACCGGGTACTTCGCGTCCGCCGACCTGCGCCAGGTCACGGACTGGTTCGATCTGGGGGGCACGCTGCAGGTGGACGATACGCTCGACGCCAAGGAACTGCTCGCGCGGACGGCCGACGTGCAGGGACTGAAGGACCTGACGAGGCATACCGGTCTTCGCGCGAACGCCGACCCGCCAACCCTCGCGGCGGCGGTCGATTTCGTGCTCGAAGGGCTGTACGCGCAGAAGAAGATCACGCGCTCCGACGAGTTCCAGTACCAGGCGGCCGAACAGCGAAAGCCCGCGCGCGCGCCCGTGCCCGAACCGCTCGATCGCGACATGCCGATGCCGGGGAACAAGAAGAAGTACTACAACTAGAGATTGGGTGCCACGGGTGCCAACGGTGAAGCCTGAGCCCTATGAAGTATCGCTACACCAAATTTACCGGCGACGACCTTGATGACGTCGATCTCGAGGAACTGCTGTCGCAGCTCTCCGACCTCCTCCTGTCCAGCGGTTTCGACGACGGGTACTCGATGCCGGGTGAGGAGGGTCACTCCATGCAGTCGCTGCACGACGCCATCATGGAGGCGTTGCTCAACGGCGGGCTGCTGTCGAACGAGACGCTGGACCGGCTCCTGGGCAAGGACTGGCAGAACAGCGACGAGGCTGAGGCGAAGCTCGACGAGCTCATCAAGCGCATCATCGACAAGCTGCAGCACCAGGGCTATGTCACGTCGTCTCCGGACATGGACGGGGAGCGCGAGCGGCGGGGGCCCGGACAGGGCGGCGGTGGCACGGACCAGTCGTTCAAGTTCGAGATCACCGACAAGAGTCTCGATTTCCTCGGATATCGCGCGCTGCGAGATTTGCTGGGGTCGATCGGCAAGAGCAGCCTCGGTCGGCACGACACACGCGAGATGGCGACCGGCGTCGAAGCCAGCGGCGCGCCGAAGCCGTACGAGTTCGGCGATACGATGAACCTCGACGCCAGTGCGACGATACTGAATGCCGTGATGCGAGGGGGCGGCCGCGTGGTCGGGCCGCAGGATGGAGACAACAGGATTCAGGTGGACTACGAGGACTTGATGGTCGCGCAGGGCGAGTATCAGAGCTCGTGCGCCACAGTGCTGATGCTCGACTGCAGCCACAGCATGATCCTCTACGGCGAAGATCGCTTTACGCCGGCCAAGCGCGTGGCGCTCGCGCTGGCAAACCTCATTCGCCTGCAGTACCCGGGCGACGCCTTGAAGGTCGTCCTCTTCCACGACTCGGCTGAGGAAATCCCGCTCAGCCAGCTGGCGCGCGTGAAGGTCGGCCCGTACTACACGAATACCCGCGAGGGGCTGCGCCTCGCACGCCGGCTGCTCGAGCGGCAGCAGAAAGACATGCGCCAGATCGTCATGATCACGGACGGCAAGCCGTCGGCGCTCACGAGGCCCGACGGGCGTATCTACCGCAATGCGTTCGGACTCGATCCCTTCATCGTTTCGGAGACCATCGCGGAGGTGGCCGCGTGCCGGAACGCCGGGATCCTGATCAACACCTTCATGCTCGCGCGGGACTATGATCTCGTCAGCTTCGTGCGCAAGGTCGCGGAAATCTGCCACGGCAAGGCGTATTTCACGACCCCGCGCACGCTCGGGCGGTACGTCCTGATGGACTACATGGACAAGAAAACGCGGACGGTGCACTGAAGGCGACTTGCCGATTGGCGCTGCCCCCCACTCTTCCCTTGTTTCCGCTGCCGAACGTGGTGCTGTTTCCCCACGTCTGCCTGCCGCTCCATGTGTTCGAGCCGCGTTACCGGGAAATGGTGGCGGATTCGCTCGATGGCGACCGCATCATCGGGATGGTGCTCCTGCGACCCGGATGGGAGGGAGACTACGAGGGGCGGCCCGCCATCTACGAGGTCGGGTGCGCGGGACTCGTCACGCACGCCGAGCGTACCTCGGACGGCCGGTACAACCTGGTGCTGCGCGGTCTCGAGAAGTTCAGGATCCGGCAGGAAGATCACCAGCGCAGCTACCGCCTCGCGGAGGTCGAGACGCTGCTGGAGACCGTGCCGGAACGGGATCGCGAGATCATGCGCGCGGAACGCCGGCGGCTCGAAGCGATCCTCGTGCCGCAACCGGAAGGACGCGGTGTCGATCCCAAGATGCCGCCCTCGATGCCAGACGAAGAGCTCGTCAATGCGCTCGCCCAATACCTCGACCTCGAGGTCGTCGAAAAGCAGGCGCTTCTCGAGCGCGACGGCCTCGTCAACCGCTGCCGGTCGTTGATTGAGCTTCTCGAAATGAAGGTCATCGTCTCGCGGCACGAGTGGGGCGCCGGCCGCCATTGACGAATGGTTGATGGCTGATTGGCGGTTGCTGGTGGCGGGCTGAGACGCTCAGCGTTTGACCGGCGCGGGACGGTATTCCACGCGCACGTTGCTGATGATGGCGACGGTGCGACCCGGCGTGGCGGTTTCCCTCCCCGCGGTGGTCGTGGCGTCCAGCACCTCGCCGAGCACACTGACCTGCTCGATGCCGGCGGGGATTGCAATCGTGATCTCCTCGCGGCCGATCGGCGCGACGGCCTTGACGCCGCCAGGGCCGGCGCCTCCGGACACCCGCTCGTACAGATCGCGGCCGGTTCGAAACTCGCTCTGGACAGCTCCGCGGTCAAGAAGTTCCGACTTCATCGTCAGGACCGCGACGACGGCGGTGTATTTTGCGAAGCCGCGGCCGAAGCGAATGTCCTCGTCGGAGTACGTGTGACGATTGTGGAGGTCGAACATCAGCGTCGCCGGCCCCGCGTGCGGAGGGATCGTCACGAGGACGCCCTGCGCCGGCTCACGTCCCGCCAGCACGAAGCAATACGACGCGCCGGTCTTGAGCCCGGTCCCGAGGAGCTCGGGACACTTGACCGGCGCGGGCTCGACCTTGGGCGGCGGCGGTGGCGCCGGCTTCCTCGCAGGCCCGCGACGCCGCTGCGCATCCGCGTCCGACGCGAACACGAGCAACGCGATCGCCACAATCACACTGCGCATCTTCAAAGTATAGCAATCCTCGTGGGTTGCGGATCCGCGACAGCCGAGCCTTGAACGCGGGTAACGATCTCGCGCAGAGAGCGCGGAGCACGCGGAGCCGCCACGAGCGGCGACGGCAGCCGTCCGCCGACACGCGCGTCGCGCGTCAAGAGAGCACGAGACACGAGAGATGCAAGCCGCACTTGCCGGATGAGCGGTTCGTATCTCTCCTGTCTCGTGCTCTCCTGACTGGCCGGCCGCCGGCCGGCGTCGGCGAACGGCGAACGCCGCCCACCTCAGCGCTCTCTGCGATCTCCGCGCGAGGCCTACTTCTTGATGAGGTTCAGGAACTCCGCGCGGGTTCGCGCGTCTTCGCGGAAGGCTCCGAGCATCGCGCTCGTGACGGCCACGGAGTTCTGCTTGCCGACGCCACGCATCGCCATGCACAGGTGCGTCGCTTCGGTGACGACCGCGACGCCAAGCGGCTTGATCTTCTCGCGCAGCGTGTTCGCGATCTGGTTCGTCAGCCGCTCCTGCACCTGCAGGCGGCGCGCGAAGATGTCCACGAGCCGCGGAATCTTGCTGAGGCCGACCACCTTCCCGTTGGGAATATAGGCCACGTGGCACTTACCGAAAAATGGAAGCAGATGGTGCTCGCAGAGACTGTAAAAGTCGATGTCCTTGACAATCACCATCTCGTTATAATCCACCGTGAACAGCGCGTTGTTGAGCATCTCGTCCACGTCGGCGGCGTAGCCGCTTGTCAGGAAGCGGATCGACTTCTCGACGCGCTTCGGGGTGTCGAGCAGCCCTTCGCGGGATGGATCTTCACCGAGACCGGCCAGGAGCTGCCGGATAATGTCCTGCATCCTCGTATTCTATCTTGCGTGGTTGGGTGGCGTGGGGCTTTGGCCTGGCCGTGCGCCACAGGCGGCAGACCCGGACACGCTGTTCGCCATGCGCGAAGATCTCTCCAGCGCCCGCCAGTCGGCGGAGATCTGGCAAGCCCGGCTGCAGCAGAACCCGAAGGACTTCGAGTCCGCGTGGAAACTCGCGCGCGTCCGATACTGGCTCGGGTCCCATGCGCCGGAACGCGAGCGGCGCGCCTTTCTCGAACAGGGGATCGCCGTTGCGCGCGCGGCGGTCGCGCTCGAGCCGAACCGACCCGAGGCACACTTCTGGATCGCCGCCAATATGGGATCGCTTGCCGAGGCGTTCGGCCTGCGCCAGGGCCTCAAATACCGAGGCGACATCAAGGACGAGCTGCTGATCGTCCTGAGGCTTGATCCGGCTTTTCAGCATGGCTCGGCGGACCGGGCGCTGGGGCGGTGGTATTTCAAGGTCCCGGGCCTCTTCGGCGGCAGCAACAAGAAATCCGAAGAGCACCTCCGCCGCTCGCTCACTTACAACCCGCTGAACTCGGCGTCGCTCTACTTTCTGGCGGAAACGCTGATCGACATGAATCGCCGAGTCGAGGCGAAGGACGTACTCGAACGTCTTATCGCCGCGCCCATCGATCCCGTCTGGGCCCCTGAAGATCGGGAGTTCAAAGAGAAAGCCAGGCGACTCGTAGAGGGACTCAGGGCTCAGGTGTGCCCTTAGTACTTATAAAAACCCTGCCCTGACTTCCGCCCCAGCCGGCCGGCGAGCACCATGCGCTTGAGGAGCGGCGGCGGCGCGTATGCGGGCTCGCGGTACTCGTCGAACATGATGTTGGCGATGTAGTACGTCGTGTCGAGACCCACGAAATCGAGCAGCGTGAACGGCCCCATAGGGTAGCCGCACCCAAGCTTCATTCCCTTGTCGATGTCCTCGATTGTCCCGAGGCCATGCTCGTACGACCGGATCGCATCGAGCAGGTATGGGACCAGGAGACGATTCACGATGAACCCCGGCCTGTCGGGCGCCGTGATGGGCTCTTTGCCGAGCGACTGGGCAAAGGCAAGGACGGTCGTATAGGTTTCGTCGCTCGTGGAGAGACCGCGGATGACCTCAACAAGCTTCATCAGCGGAACGGGATTGAAGAAGTGCAGGCCGGCGAACCGGTCGGGGCGCTTCGTCTTCGAGGCGAGCTCGGTGATGCAGAGCGACGACGTGTTGGAGCAGAAGATCGTGTTCGCGCCGACCATCGCGTCCAGCGCCTCGTAGGTCTTCGCCTTGTCGTCGATGTGTTCGACGATGGCTTCGATGACGAGGTCGCAGTCGCTCAGGTCCTCGAGTTTCGTGGTGCCCGAAAGATTTTCAAGCGTCGTGTTTTTCTCTTCCGCCGTGACCTTTCCTTTTTCAACGCCGCCGGCCAGAAACTTCTCGATGCGGCCGAGGCCTTTCTTCAGGAACGGCTCCTCCACTTCGCGGACGAGCGTCTTGTAACCGGCCGCGGCACAGACCTGCGCGATCCCGGCGCCCATCAGGCCACAGCCGAGGACGCCTACTGTTCTAATCTGCATTCCAGCTCCCGGCTTCCAGCTCCCGGCTTCCAGCCCGCGGGATCACCACGAAGCGGCTGGAGGCTGACAGCTGGAAGCTGTTAATCAACAATTTCGACAATCGCCGCGATGCCCCTGGCCGCCGCCAATGCACGCGCTGGCGAGGCCGCGTTTCAGGCCGCGGCGCCGGAGTTCGAGCGTCAGGGTCAGGAGCAGGCGCGTGCCCGTCATCCCCAGGGGATGGCCGAGGGCGATGGCGCCGCCGTTCACATTGACGCGATCGCGATCCAGGCCGAGATGCTTTTCGACCGCCAGGTACTGCGCCGCGAACGCCTCATTGATCTCGATGAGGTCGAGGTCCTTCAGCGTCAGCCCGGCGCGTTGCAGCACGAGGCGCGTCGCGGGCGCGGGGCCCATCCCCATCAGCGACGGGTCGACGCCGACGACCGCCCAGTGCGTCAGCTTCGCGAGCGGTTTCAGCCCGTGCGCCTTCACGGCGTTCGCGGATGCAAGCAGGAGCGCCGCGCCGCCGTCAACGATTCCCGACGCGTTTCCAGCCGTGACGCACCCGTTCTTGCTGAATGCCGCCGGAAGCTTCGCGAGACCCTCCAGCGTGGAGTCGGGCCGCATGTGGTCGTCTTGCGCGAACACTTCCACGCCTTTGCGGGACGTGATGTCCACCGGCACGACTTCGTCGCTGAACCGTCCGGCCTTCCAGGCCGCGGCGGCGAGTTGCTGGCTGCGGATCGCGTAGCGATCCTGTTCGTCTCGGGACACGCCGTACTTCGTGGCACAGTTCTCGGCCGTCGCCGCCATCGTGCATCCGCAGTGCGTGTCGAGGAGTGCCGACCACAGGCTATCCTCGAGCTGGCCCTGCCCGAGGCGAAGGCCGTGGCGCAGGCCGCGAATCACGTGCGGCGCCTGGCTCATGCTCTCCATTCCGCCCGTGAGCACGACGTCCGCTTCGTCCAGCCGGATCATCTGCCCGCCGCTGATGGCCGCCTGGATGCCCGAACCGCAGAGGCGATTGACCGTCAGCGCCGCGACCTCGACCGGCACGCCCGCTTTGAGGCCCACATGGCGCGCGCCATACACGGCGTCGGCGCTCGTCTGCAGCACGTTGCCGAAGACGACGTGGTCGATCGTCGCGGGTGCGACGCCGGTGCGAGTCATCGCCGCGCGGGCTGCGATCGCGCCAAGCTCCAGCGCGGAAAGATCCTTGAGCTTCCCGGTGTAGTCCGCCATCGGGGTTCGCGCGCCCCCGAGAATGAAGATGTCGTTCGTCATGGTGATCAACGAGTCTTGCAGAATCTCAAGCAGACAGCCAGAGCCCGCCGCGCGCCCAGGAAATCACGCAGGCAAGATAGATCACGCGGAGGCGCAGAGAGCGCAGAAATCGGCTCTCGCGGCGATGTCGTCCGCCGACGCCGGCCTGAGGCCGGCCATCAGGAGCCCGCGAGATTCGCGGAGACAAACAGCAGGCGATCAAACGCTGCTTGTCTACGTGAATCTCGTGGGCTCCTGACGCGCGTAGCGCGTGTCGGCGGACGCGCTGGCCGCTACTCACCCGTCTTTCTCCGCGTCCTCTGCGCACTCGGCGCGAGATCTTCACTCCGCGCGAGACCCTGCGACCGCATGATGTAATTCGCAATACACGTCCCCGTCTCACGGGTCCCAAGCGTCCCGCCGATGTCCGGCGTCCCGTCACCAGCGCCGACGGCGGCGAGCACGGCGGCATCGATCGCGGCGGCCTCCGCCGTCATGCCGAGCGTCTCGAGCATCAGGGCTGCGGACGAAATGGCGCCGATGGGGTTCGCGACATTCTTTCCCGCGAACTTCGGCGCCGAGCCGTGCACCGGCTCGAACATCGACGTTTTCCCTGGGTGGATATTCCCCGAGGCGGCCATGCCAAGGCCACCCTGAAACGTGGCGCCCAGGTCCGTGATGATGTCGCCGAACAGATTGTTCGTCACAATCACCTGGAACTGGCCCGGGTCGAGCACCATGTACATCGCGAGGGCGTCGATGTAATAGTGCGTCGGCTCGATGTCCGGGTACAGCAGCGCCGCCTCTCGAAAGACGCGTTGCCACAGCGCATGGCCGTGGGTCATGGCGTTGCTCTTGTCGGCCATGCACACTTTCGTCAGGCGCCGCGTCCGGGCGAACTCGAAGGCATGGGTCACGATCCGGTGCACGCCTTTGTAGGTATTGATCTCTTCCTGAATCGCGATCTCGTCGTCTGTTCCCGCCTTGAAGCGCCCGCCGATGCCGACGTATGCCCCTTCGGTGTTCTCGCGGAATACGACGAAGTTGATGTCCGCGGGTCCCCGGCCCTTCAGCGGACAGAGCCGCTCGTGCAGCAATTTCACCGGGCGATAGTTCACGAACAGGTCGAGCTCGAAGCGCGTGCCGAGCAGGATGTCGCGCGCGTGGCGGTTGTCGGGGACCCGCGGATCCCCGAGGGCTCCGATGAAGATCGCGTCGAACCCGCGCAGCGTGTCGTAGCCGTCTGCGGGAATCGTCACACCCGTCTGCAGGAAGTAGTCGGCGCTCCACGGAAGGTGCTCGACATCGAGAGGGCGGCCAAATCGATCGCCAACCGCTTGCAGGACCTTCACGGCCTCGGCTGTGACTTCCCTGCCGATTCCGTCGCCGGGAATAACTGCTATTCGCATTCTGTCTGCATTTATCACTTGCTCGTGGGGCCCCACCCCCACTCGCTTTCGCTCCGCGGCGCCGCTCACGCGGCGCTGCCCTCCGGCGCCTCGCTCGAGCCGCAGGCGCTCCTCAGGCCTCGATCTCCAGCGCCATCGCCATCCCCATTCCGCCGCTCACGCACAACGTCGCGAGGCCGCGATGGGCGCCGCGGCGGCGCATCTCGTGAAGGAGCGTAACGATAATGCGCGTGCCGGTGCAGCCGATGGGATGGCCGAGCGCGATGGCGCCGCCGTTGACATTCAGTCTGTCCGCTGGGATTGGCTCATCGCGGAGGACCGCGAGGACCTGCGGCGCGAACGCTTCGTTCAGTTCGACCAGATCGAAGTCGGCGAGCGTGAGACCGAGCCGCTGAAAGAGCTTGCGCATCGCGGGCACCGGCCCGATGCCCATCCGGCGCGGATCGACGGCTGCCGATGCCCATCCGATGATTCGCGCGAGCGGTGTAACACCAAGCGCGGCCGCCCGGGTCGCGCTCATCAGCACCACCGCCGCACCGCCGTCCGTGATTCCCGAGGATGTGCCGGCGGTGATGATCCCGGGCTGTCCCTCGACGTCCGGGAACACAGGACCAAGCCTCGCCAGCGATTCCAAGGTGGTGTCGCCTCGGGGATGTTCGTCCCGTTCAACTACGCTGGCGCGGCCTTTCGCATCGGTGACGGTCACCGGCGCAATCTCGGCGCGGAAGCGCCCTTCGGCCATCGCCTGGGCGGCGCGACGCTGGGTCTCGAGTGCATAGGCGTCGGATGCCTCGCGCGTCACGCCGTACTCACGGGCCAGCACTTCGGCCGTCTCGCCCATGATCATGCCGCAGAGCGAACAGGTGAAGCCGTCGCGATACATCGCGTCCACCAGCGTGAAGTTCCCCATCTTATGTCCCCACCGCGCATCGTCTGCGTCGATGAGGTAGGGCATG
>JANNHC010000600.1:0-3118 GCA_031404215.1 Acidobacteriota bacterium | reverse complement strand
ATCACGGCGTGCCTTCGGCGCGGCCGGCAACGCGCAGCGCGGCGGTGTTGGTGGCCGGCTCGGTGGGCAGCACGGCGCCGAGTAGAGCGGGTACCAGATCAGGCCGAGCACGGAACCGGCGTACTTCTTTTGAAAGTCGACGCGGGTGACAGCCAGGAGGATGTGGCGGGTATGGATGAGGCGTCGGGCAAGGATGCCGGATTCAATCCAGATCGCGCGCGGCGCCCGGTGCAGCCACGTCCACGGCTTGAGAATCGCGATGCGCATGAATGCTCGCGGCCGCCGAAGCCGGACGTGGCCGCGGGTGAGGCTGCGGTCCGATTACTTCGGGGCCTGCGGCGTTGTCGCGGGCGCCGGTGCTGGCGTCGTCGTGGGCGCTGGCGCCGGGGCCTGCGTCGTGCCGCCCGTGACGCCGCGCATCAGCGAACCGGGTCCGGCCTTGCCCATCACGCCGAGACCAATCGCGCCCAGCATGAACAGCACGCCGAGCACGGCCGTGGCCTTCGTCAACACCGTCGCGCCCGCGCGCGCGCCGAACGCGGTCTGGCTGCCGCCACCACCGAACGCACTCGCCATGTCGCCCCCTTTGCCCTGCTGGAGCAGCACGACCAGGAGGAGCAGGAAGCACGACAGCACGTACAGGAACGCGACCAGGTAATAGACCATAACGGCCGATTATACCGCGCTTTGACGGCTTCGCGCCACGATGTCGCCAAAGGCCCGGACGTCGAGGCTCGCCCCGCCCACGAGCGCGCCGTCCACGTCTGGAAGCAGGATCAGCTCGTGGATGTTGTCCGGCTTCACGCTGCCGCCGTAGATGACGTGGCACTGATCGGCCGCCGCCGCGCCGAACCACTGTCGGAGGCGCGATCGGATGTGCGCGTGCGCTTCTCCGGCCTGCGCCGGCGTGGCGTTGCGCCCGGTCCCGATCGCCCACACCGGCTCGTACGCGATCACGAGCCCGGCGACCTGGTCCCCGGTCAAGCCGTCGAGCCCGGCCTTGATCTGCCGGTCCAGGATCGTCATCGTTTCATTGCCCTCGCGCTCTTCCAGCGTTTCGCCGATGCAGACAATCGGCGTCAGGTGCGCGGCAAGCGCCGACAGGAGCTTGCGGTTCACGGTCTCGTCGGTTTCCTGGAACAGCCGCCGCCGTTCGGAATGGCCGATGATCACGTACTCCGCGCCGGCCTCCTTCAACATGCCCGCGCTGATCTCGCCGGTGAACGCGCCTTCGCGCTCCCAGTGCAGGTTCTGGCCCGAGACGCCAACAGTCGAGTTCCGCACCGCCTCGACGACGGCATGCAGCGCCGTGAACGGAGGCGCCACGACGATCTCGACGTCGGTGACGTCCTTGACCAGCGCGCGAAACTCCTTCGCGAAGACGACCGCCTCGTGCACGGTCTTGAACATCTTCCAGTTGGCGGCGATGAATGGAATGCGCATATGCACCAGCCTCCAGCTCTATCCCAGCGCCACGACGCCTGGCAGCCGACGCCCACCGAGAAATTCCAGCGAGGCGCCGCCGCCGGTCGAAATATGGGTGATGCGATCGGCGACGCCGGCCTTCACGACGGCGGCGATGGAATCGCCGCCGCCGATGACGGTCGTGCCCTTCACGTCCGCCACCGCTTTCGCGATCTCGATGGTCCCCTTCGCAAAGGCGTCGATCTCGAACACACCCATGGGCCCGTTCCACGTGACGGTGCGCGCTCCCGCGATAATGCCGCGATACCTCGCGATCGTCTTCGGCCCCACGTCGAGCCCCATGCGATCGCCGATCGCCTTGTCGCCAACGTCGAGTATCTCGGCCGGCGCGCCCGCTTCGAGCTTCGGCGCGACGACGTGATCGGAGGGCAGCTCGAAGCGCAGGTTGCGCGCCTTGGCCTGCGCCTCGACGTCTCGCGCGGCATCCAGCAGGTCGGCCTCCACGAGCGACGTGCCGACCGGCACGCCTCGGGCCTTAAAAAACGTGTACGCCATCGCCCCGCCGATGAGGAGCGCGTCCACCCGGGGCACGAGGTTCTGGATCACCTCGAGCTTGTCCGAGACCTTCGCGCCCCCGAGGATTGCCACGAACGGACGGTCAGGATGCTCCAGGATCTTCCCCAGGTACTGCACTTCGGCCGCCATCAGCAGGCCCGCCGCGGCCTGCGTGACGTGGTGCACGATCCCTTCGGTGGACGCGTGCGCGCGGTGCGCCGATCCAAACGCGTCGTTCACGTACACGTCCGCGAGGCCAGCCAGCTCCTTGGCAAAGGCGCTGTCGTTCTTTTCTTCCTCCCCGTGAAAGCGGAGATTCTCGAGCAGCACGACCTTTCCGCCCTTCGCCGCGCGCTCGATGGCTGCCCGCGCGGCGTCGCCGATCGAGTCTTCCGCAAACTCCACGGGCCGGTTGAGCAGCTCCGAGAGCCGTGTCGCAACCGGCTTGAGCGAGTACTCCGGGTTCGGCTTCCCTTTCGGACGGCCAAGATGCGAGGCGAGGATGACCGTCGCGCCCTGTTCAAGCGCGTACGTAATGGTCGGAAGCGACGCGCGGATCCGGGTGTCGTCGCCGATCGTGCCGTTCTTGATCGGCACGTTGAAGTCCACGCGGACGAAGACCCGCGCGCCCGCGAGGTCCAGATCCTTGATGCTCCGCGCCAACGCCTACAGTCCCTTCTTCACGAGGTAGCGCAGCAGGTCAACGCAGCGGTTGGAGTAGGCCCATTCGTTGTCGTACCACGACAGCACCTTGATGAAGTCTCCATCCATCACGCTCGTGTACGGCGCGTCGAGAATGGATGACCGCGGGTTGCCACGGAAGTCGATCGACACGAGCTCCTTCTCGCTGTACTCGAGGATGCCCTTGAGCGGACCGTCCGCGGCCGCCTTGAACGCCGCGTTGACCTCTTCCTTCGACGTTTTCTTGTCGACGAGGACCGCCAGGTCCACAGCCGTCGGCAAGTTCGGCAATCGTCGCACCGAATGTTTCGCGCAATGCGCGCAACGTATCAGGATGCGCACGCAGTACGGGCACCAGCAGCACCGCGGCAATGGCCTCATGATCTATGCCCAGCGCCAGCAGCGCGTCGGCCGCACCCTGTGCGTGCGCAATCGCCGCAGCGCCATCCGTGTCCGT
>JANNHC010000599.1:0-5549 GCA_031404215.1 Acidobacteriota bacterium | reverse complement strand
ATCCTGCCGTTGATGCTGGCCGAGGAAGGGCGCGAGGTCCAGGCCTATCTCAGCATGGCGCGGCAATCGAGCCACCGGCAGACGCATCAGACCGCTGTCGATATCGCGTCGGACTCGGCCGTACACGCCCGCGAGCTGTCGGAAATGATGGGGCGGGAGGGGGAGCCGTGGCACGTCGGCGGTGCGACCGGGTACCTGCGCAGCATCGTGTACGGGTTCAACGACGGCCTGACCGCCAACTTCGGCCTGGTCGCCGGCGTGATCGGCGCGGACGTGGCGCCGCACATCGTGATCATCAGCGGCGTCGCGGGCGCCATCGCCGATGCGCTGTCGATGGGATCGAGCGGTTATCTTGCGGCGAAGAGCGAGGCCGAGGTGCAGGCGCACCAGATCGATCTCGAGCGCAGCGAGATGCGCCTGATGCCGGACCTCGAGGAAGAAGAGCTGGCGATCATCTACGAGGCGAAGGGGCTGCCCGCGGATCGCGCGCGTGAAACCGCGCGCGCCATGATGCAGGATCCTGCGCAGGCGCTTGACGCGATGGTCCGCGAGGAGCTCAACATTCATCCAGCCGAGCTGGCGCCGCTCAAGGACGGCGTCATCACCGGCACGGCAACCGCAATCGGCGCGTTCATTCCGATCGTGCCCTTCCTGCTGTTCGATCACTGGACCGCGATCTGGACATCGCTCGCGATCAGCATGCTCGCGCATTTCGCCATCGGCGCGGCGCGCAGCATCTTCACGGGCCGCAGCGTGTGGGCCAGCGGACGCGATATGTTCCTGGTGGGCTTCGGCGTAGCCGCCGTCGGCTACGTGATTGGCGAACTGGTGACGCGGATGCTCTGAGGTGTGGCCAAGTTCAACTGCGAATTTCGACGTCCGAGGCCCCTGGGGACCTGTTGCTCTACGGAGTCGCCGGCTTGCGCAACGTCTGGACGTAGGCCACGATGGTCCAGAGCTGTTCCTTGGTGAGGTCGTCCTTGACCGCGGGCATCTTCGGCTTCCTGCGTCCGTTCCACGCCTTGAAAAACACGACCCCGTCGGGATTTTTTGCCGCGCGGCTCGCGCGCGTCAGGTCCATATCGTCCTGCGCATCGGGATCCGCGTCAGGACCGTCCCCGCGTCCGCCCGGGCCGTGGCACTTCTGGCACTTGTCCTTGAAGAGCGCCTTCCCGGTCGCCAGCAGCTTCGTGTCAACCGTGAGCGGATTCTTCGTCTGATCCGCATCGGCCGGCAGCTGCCAGCCGGACCCCGACGCCGCGGGCGCCTTGGACTGCGCCACGATTTTCACTGCCATGATTGAAACCGACAAGAGCACAATCACTGCCAACGACCGCCGATTCATGACCTTCTCCTGTCCACTCTCGAGCCCAGCCCGAGACTTCGCACTCAACCGGTACCCCGAGCCTTGAGTCCCTTTGAAGATGATACAGTTTTTTGGTGAATAACGACCATCCGCTCGCATATGAAGACGACGGGTTCATGGAGAGCACCGAAGCGCGTCCGCTCCGCATCCTCGCGGAATACCTGGATCCGTTGCGGCGCTTCAAAGCGCATAACATCCAGGACACCGTCGTGTTCTTCGGTTCCGCGCGGGTGCTCAGCCGCACACTCGCGCAGCGCAACCTCACGCGTCTCGAGCAGAACACCATCCGCGACCAGTCGGATTACAAGGCGGCCCTGAAGCGGAGCCGCAAGGCGCTCGAGTGGTCGCGGTACTACGAGGATGCCCGGGCGCTCGCGAAGCAGCTGACGAAGTGGAGCATGGCGCTCGAGGCCCAGCGCCACCGGTTCGTCGTCTGTTCGGGCGGCGGGCCGGGGATCATGGAAGCGGCGAACCGCGGCGCCAAGGAAGCCGGAGGAAAATCGATCGGCCTGAATATCAGGCTCCCGTTCGAGCAGGCGCCCAACCGCTACATCACCAAGGACCTCGTCTTCAACTTCCACTACTTCTTCATGCGGAAGTTCTGGTTCGCCTATCTCGCGAAAGCGTTGGTAATCTTTCCGGGCGGGTTCGGCACCATTGACGAGATGTTCGAGATCCTGACGCTCGCGCAGACCCGCAAACTGTCCAAGAAGCTGCTGGTCATTCTCTACGGCAGCGAGTATTGGAACGAGGTGCTCCACCTCGGGCCGCTGGCCGAGTGGGGTGCGATCAACGAAAGCGATCTGAACCTGCTCTGCCGGGTCGATTCGGTGGACGAGGCGTTCGACGAATTGCAGCGGCACCTGATGAAGCATCACATGGTGCCGCAGACGCCGCAGGAAACCAAGGCGCCCGGCATCGCGAAGACGCGGGGCTGACAGGGAGTGTGACGTGCTGGCCGAAGAACGAAAGACGCTCATTGAGCAGTACCGTGCCGGGTATGCGGCGGTCGTCGAAGCGCTGCTCAAGATCCGGCCCGAGGAACTCGACGCGAAGCCAGGGCCCGGGCGCTGGTCCGTGCGGGAGATCGTCCATCACCTTGCTGACAGCGAGATGGCCGCCGCCGTGCGTCTACGCCTGCTCCTCGCGCAGGATCGACCCGCGATTCACGGCTACGATCAGGACGAGTTCGCGCGGAAGCTGTATTACGATCGGCCGCACGAGGTGTCGCTCGAGCTGTTCCGAATCGTCCGGCAGGCCACCGGCGAGATCCTCGAGCGGTTGACGCCCGCGGAGTGGATCCGCGAGGGCACGCACACCGAGGCCGGTCCCTTCGGTGTCGAGTCGTGGCTGCAGACGTACGCCGGCCACGCGCACAAACACGCGCGGCAGATTCGCACCGTCAGGGACGCGGCGGTCAAAACCTGAAACCTAGAAACCTAGTACAGCAAATATCTTTCTCTTGTTCGCCTGAAGGCGTCCTCGTCCGGCGTCCAGGCGGCGGCGATGGCTGAGGCGTCGCCCCCCTCGCCGAGCACGGCGCGCAGGCGAGCGGATCCATACAAGATATCGATTGGCTGCTTGTCGTGCTCGTACTCGTAGGGCGGCTCGCGCCACGCGAAGCGTGCGGGATCCTGCAGCCGGAATTCCGCCAGCAGTTCAACCGCCGTGCGCACCGGGCGGAAGCGTCGCCGGTCGACCACGTGGATCTGACAGCCGCCGCACGTCTGCTTCGCGTGCTTTTGAAACGTGGGCTCGAAAAACGCCGGACGAAAATGCACCCCCGGCAGGCCTCGCGCGTTCATCGCGTCGGCCAGCCGCTCGCCGTCGATCCACGGCGCGCCGAGGAGTTCGAAGGGTCTCGTGGTTCCCCGGCCTTCGGACAACCGCGTGCCTTCGAACAGGACCGCGCCCGGGTACACGATGGCGCTGTCGAGCGTCGGCAGGTTGGGCGACGGGATGATCCACGGCAGGCCGGTCTCGTCGTGATACATCGAGCGCCGCCATCCCGCGAGCGGCACCACGTCGAGCGATGCGCCGATGCCGAACGCCTCGTTGAAGAGCCGCGCAAGTTCGCCGATGGTCATGCCGTGCCGCAGCGGAATCGGAAACTGTCCGACGAACGACGCGTAGGCCTCCTCGAGCAGCCCTCCTTCCACTTCGTCGCCGCCGATGGGATTGGGCCGGTTGCACACCACCACGCGCACGCCGTGCCGCGCCGCGGCGCGCATGCAGTTGGCCATGGTGTAGACATAGGTGTAGACGCGAGTGCCGACGTCCTGGAGATCCACCACGAGCACGTCGATCTGGCGGAGCATCTCGGCGGTCGGTTCGCGCGTTTCGCTATACAGCGAAAAGACGGGCACCTGGCGCCGCGCGTCGCGCGCGTGCGGCGTCTCGATCATGTTGTCCTGGAGATCGGAGCGGAAGCCATGCTGCGGGCCGAAGAGCGCCGCGACGGTCACGTCGGGATCCTCCACGAGACGGTCGGCCGTGTGGCGGAACGCGCCGTCAACCGACGCCGGGTTGCAGACCACGCCGACGCGACGGCCGGCCACGAGCGAGCGGTCGGTGTCGAGGAGCCGGTCGATCCCGAGCGCGACAGTGGCCGGAGAAACGGTCGCTGGCATCCGGCGATTATAGACCGGTCGAGGACGCCGCCGGACCTCGTCCACGTGCGGACCGTGAGCACGCCTCGCAGGCCTTTGCACCGGAACCGGTGAAGCGTTGTTGTCGGGAAACGTGACTCATGCAGCCCGGTCGAGTTTCGTTGCCGTTCACGGCGCCTGTCATTCCACCGTCGGCGAGGGGTCCCAAACGGTGTGATTCAGGGGAGCGCCCCCGTATCTGTAACTGGCGTTCACATTGCAGGCTGCGCGACCATGCAGCGGAGAGAGCGGGCTGATCGGGCGTTGAGCCGTCGCGGCTGACCGTTCCAGGACCGGCGAGTCGTGACGGTCATTTGTGGATAGAATGACGGACAAATTGTCTGTAGTGATCGCGGTCGTCAACAACAAGGGGGGCGTCGGTAAGACGACCACGTCCGTCAACTTGGCGGCCTGCCTGACGGGGCCGCGTCGCCGGGTCCTGCTGGTCGATCTCGACAGCCAGGCGTCCGCATCGCTCTGGTGCGGCATCGATCGCGCTCATCTGAGGCCCTCGTCCGCGACCTGCCTGCTGCAGGACTTTCCTGTGCAGGAGGCGGTGCGCAAGACCGGCGTGCCGCACATGGATCTCATCACTGGCAGCGTCGAGCTCGCGAGCACGGATCTCGTGCTGGCGGATCGTCCGGGACGGGAACTGGCGCTGAAGAACCTGCTGCAGCGGGTCCGGACGCGCTACGACTTCATCGTCCTCGACTGCCCGCCGAACCTGTCGCTCGTGGGCGTGAATGCGATAGTCGCGGCCGACGCGATCATCGTCCCCGTGACGCCGCAGTATCTGTCGGTCGAGGGGCTTGTGAGCCTGCTCGGCTCGCTCGAAACAGTCCGGGTCAAGCTCGGGACGCGGGGCAGGTTCCTGGGAATTCTGCTCAGCATGGTCGATCCGGCCAGGCCGGTCGCCTCGGAGATCCGGGAGCGGCTCCGCGCGGAGTACCGTGATCGGGTGTTCCAGACCGAAATCCACCTGAGCCGGGCGCTCGAAGGCGCGCCCGCTGCCGCCAAAACGATCGTCCAGCACGCGCCTCGCTCGAGAGCGGCCGGCGCATTTCGACGACTCACGGGAGAAACGCTCGAGCGGCTGCATTCGACCCGCCACTGAATCCGAGCGCGTGGCTACATTCGGGACTTTCTCAGCCTCGCCAGGATCATCGCTTTGAGATCGACCTCCGAGGTCGCGGTGGTGAGATCGACATCGGCGTCCGCCACCGCATCGAGCAGCGCCCGAATCAGCTGCGCGCGGCTGATCGCCGCACCGTTGTGCGCGCGAATGTTGGCAGCCAGCCGAGCCAGAAACACAATCTGCCGGTTGAACAGGACGACCGTGACCTTGGTCCAGGCTTCGTCATGGATCGGCGGCCGCCCGGGTTTGCGCGGCACGGCGGTCCGGCGTGTGGGCGCATATATATCAGTGGAGGACTTCGAATGTTTCGGTTTACGGCGCTGCGCCATTCAGCTCTCCCACATGTTCCAAGGGTGCAGCCAAAACTTATTCTATCCACCCCTAATTATGCCTGCCCGCC
>JANNHC010000598.1:0-5632 GCA_031404215.1 Acidobacteriota bacterium | reverse complement strand
CCACCCCCGCTCCCGCGCGCCTCAGGGCTCGCCGACTCGCCTTCGGCGCGGGCCGCAGGCGCTCCTCCAGTGCTCCTGTTCACCAGCTCCAGCGCATCCTGCAGTACAGACATCATGCCTAGGCCCAGCAGATCGACTTTGACGATGCCCATGTCGGCGCAGTCGTCCTTGTCCCACTGCACCACGACACGGTCCGGCATGCTCGCGTTTTCGAGCGGGACCACGTCGTCCAGGCGGCCGTGGCACATCACCATGCCGCCCGAATGCTGCCCGAGATGGCGCGGCAGATCCTGGATTTCATTCCATAACCGCCCGAAGGTCTGGATGACCGGTTGGTGAAAGTCGATCCCCACCTCGCGGAGATTGCGTTCGAGCGTGTCTTTTGGATCGACCCATTCAAAATGGTTCATCACCTTGGCCAGGCGATCGACCTGCGCGGCTTCGAGCGACAGCACCTTGCCGACTTCACGCGCGGCGCTGCGGCCCCGATAGGTGATGACATTGGCCGTCATTGCTATCCGCGGCCCTTCGGGGGCTATCCGCGCCCCTTCGGGGGGACGCTCATTCGAGCCACGGCCGCGGTTCCCATATTTCTCGTACAGGTGCTGAATCACGCGCTCGCGGCGATCGCCGCTCGGCAGATCGAGATCGATGTCAGGCCACTCGCCGCGTTCTTCCGACAGGAATCGCTCGAACAGCAGATCCATCCCGATCGGATCGACCGCCGTGATCCCGAGGCTGTAGCACACGGCGCTGTTGGCGGCCGAGCCACGTCCCTGCACCAGAATGTCCTGCTGCCGGCAGTAATTGACGATGTCCCAGACGATGAGGAAATACCCCGCGAGATCGAGCTTCTCGATGAGATCGAGCTCGCGCTCGACCTGCCGCCGCGCGCGCGCGTCGTAGGGCCGATAGCGCTCGCGCGCACCGGCCTGCGCGATCTTTCTGAGAAACGACGCCATCGTTTCGCCGGCGGGCACCGCGTATTCCGGAAACCGGTACCCGAGGTCGGCCATCGTGTACTCGAGACGATCGGCCAGCTCACGCGTGGCCGCCACCGCGGCTGGCATGTCGGAAAACAGCCGCGACATGGCCTCGGGGGGTTTCAAGTACCGCTCCGCGTTCCACGTCAGGCGCCGCCCCGCGCGCTCGAGCGTCGTCTTGTGCCGGATACAGGTCAGGACGTCGTACAGCGGCCGGTTCGCCGGCGCCGCAAAGCGCACCCCGTTGGTCGCCACGACCGGCACGTGGAATGCCGACGCGAGGTCGATCAGGGCATGGTTATCCGCCTCTTCGTCGCGCAGCAGATGCCGCTGTACTTCGATGCACACGTTCGGCGCGCCGAACGTGCCGACAATGCGATCGATCAGGCCGCCGACGCCGAAGCGCGGACCGCTGAGCGCGGCGCGCCCGACGAGTGCCACCAGCCCCGTGACGTGCCCGTCGAGCTCCTCGATCGCGAGCGCGCCTTCCCCCTTCGGCGCGCGAAGCTTCATCCGTGTCACCAGCCGGCACAAATTGCGGTATCCCTCGCGTGATTCCACGAGCACCGGCAGCCGGAACACCGCCGACGCCGTACCAATCGCCATCGTCAACTCGGCGCCGATAATCGCCTTGATGCCGGCGCGCCTGGCCGCCAGGTGAAAGCGCGGCGCGCCGTACACGCCGTCGCGATCGAGCAGCGCGAGCGCCGGATACCCGACCGCCGCCGCGCGCTCGACGAGCGCTTCCGGTAGGGACGCCCCGTCGAGAAAAGAAAACGCGGACGAGGCGTGCAGTTCAACGTACACGGCGGGACCGTTCAACAGTTCGCATCTCGATCAGTCGAAGATGCCGTCGAGAAACCAACGTCCGCCGATTCGATCGCGGTAGAGGCGACAGATTGAGCCGTCGTCGAGCGCGGCGTCCCATTCGTCGCGATCCCACGAGCCGGACGACCCGTCCCACCATGCGCCGGACGCGCGCCATGGACCGGCCGACTGGACGACGTGGCCGCCGGGCATGCCCCGCCGATCAATGGCCACCCGTACGGGACGCCCCCGCTCCACCGTCACGCGCACGGCGACAGCGGGACGGAAGAGGCGCAAGACCAGGGTGCCGAGTGGGCCAAGAGGGCCACGGGCAGGAGTGTGGAGCGTGTGAGCGTCGGGCGCGAACTGCCGCATCTCGAACGCGTCAGAACGCCAGGTATCGAGGATCACGGGCGAGCCGATACGGCGCTCGCCGACAAGCGCACCCAGCCGGGCGGTGAGCGTGGCGAGCGTTTCCGGCGACGGCATCGCCCGATCGAGCAGCGAGTACTGGACGATGCGGGCGGGCGCGGGATCGACTTCGAGGGTGACGATGTCGATGCCGGTCGTGGGCGGATGCGATTCGAGGTCGAGGAGCAGCAGCGTGCGCAGCACCTTGGCGTCGCGCATCGCGGCCGGGAACTGCAGGACGCGCGTGTGCATGGTCCGATCGACGAGCCGCAGGTCGAGCCGGAGCGCCGCCGCGCCACGATCGGCACGTTCGAGCGCCGACGCAAGCGGATCGAGCAGGCGCGCCAGCACGAACGACAGCGGCTCGAGCGCGTCGATGGGCCATTCGAGCTCCATCGACTGCACGAACCGCGGCACACCGGGATCCGGCACGAGCGGCGCGCCATCGATTCCGCGCGCGATCCGCTGAAGCGCAAGTCCCTCCTGCCCCATCCTCTCGGACAGGTCGGCTGACGGCAGCGCCGCGATGTCGCCGAGGTTCGTCAGTCCCCACCGGCGAAACGTCTCGAGGCGGCCGGCCGTCGCCTTCATGCGTGCCGCCGCTTTCACGCCGGGCATCTCCTCGTCGTCCATGAATACGCGGAGCGTGTCGATGGGCAGCGATCCAACGGCCGCGGCGACATCACGCGGCGCGACGGTCAGGCCCGCATACCCGATCGCCAGGAGCCGGGCGGCTGCCTGCGTCGGCGCGATCGCGATCCGCAGCGCACGGCCGGCGGCGGCCCGATCGAGCTCGGCGCCGATCGCCTGCGCATCGCCCAGCAGCCGGCCCAGTCCGCCGACGTCGAGGACCACCGACGACGCGCCATGGCGTTCGAGGCGCGGCGAAAAATCCCGCGCGATGACGAAATACGACGGGGGGGACTTCGGATCGAAATGTGGAGGCGGAGTTGCTCGCGCCGCGCGAAGGCACGCGAACAATGGCGACGATGACGGGAGAACGTCTGCCGCCGGTTGCGCCGCCGGCACAGAGGCCTGCGCCCGCGGCAGAAAGCGCGCCACCCGCGAGAGCGTTTCACGCGGAGTGATAGCGGGAATGGAGGGCGTGAGATCGTCGTAGGACGGTATGCGCATGATTGTGGCCACTGAGGAATCGATGAGATCAGATCGCGGATAACAATTCACCACCGAGACACCGAGACACAGAGGTCGGTGCCGGGCCGCGCGCGCGTCGCGCGGTGGATCACGGTTCTCTCTGAGCGTCTCCGTGTCTCTGTGCCTCTGTGGTTCGTTTCACCTCTGCCTCCCTCTGTTATCTCCCTCCGACCACTCGTGTCTGCACGTCGATTGCGCGTAGGAACCGCGCGCGATCGGATGTGCCAGACCACTGCGCCCGCGTCGCGTCCGCGGAAGCGCCGAGCGTAATCGTCACGCCGCCAGGACTCCGCGCGAGCCGATCGGCCGCGACAATCACCGCGGTGGTCTGGCTGCCTTCAATCACGCGCGCGATGCGCATCCAGGTCATATATGGAAACTGCCGCACGGCCGTCGCGTGCAGATCGGCGACGTCGAACACGACGAGGCCGAACCCGCCGGCCTGCAGCACGAGATTCATCGCTTTCAACGCGCGCGAGGCGTCGCCGGTGTCGCGAACCCACAGCAGCTTTGGCAGATCGACGCCCGCCGCGTCGGCGGATGCGGGATCGAACCGATCGCTCGCATCAATCACCGCCACGGCTTCCCCGCGCGCCGCCGCGGCCGCCAGCATCCGGCAGACAACGGTCGTCCGGCCCGAGGATCGCGCGCCGACGATCTCCGACAGATGACCGCGCGCGAGTCCGCCGCCGAGCGCCGCATCGAGCGCCGGGATTCCGGTCGGCGCCACCTCGCGCGACGCGCCTGCCCACGGCGCTGCCGACGTCAACGTGACATCGAGCTTGCGTGCGCGGAGGAGCGATTCGAGGTGGGCCCGGGCGGCGTCGGCCATGTGTTTCGCTTTTTATTCGCCTCTGGCGGCGAGTATAGTGCGCCCTCCGGCCGCGATCAAGAGGAAGTCAAGGAGGCAGCCGCGGTATCCGCGTAAAGTGCGGAATAATCGACTGTTATAAGATAGGGGCCTCTTGGCCCAGCTCGAAACGAAGGTGCCGCCGGTGCCGCAAACCGCTTGCGAGACGCCTTCGGCGTTCACGCAGCCGTTCCTGCAGCGGACGCTTGCTGCCTTTACCTACCGGGATTTCCGTGTCCTCTGGTTCGGAGCGTTCACGTCCACCGTCGGCACGTGGATGCAGAAAGTCGCCCAGAGCTGGCTCATCCTCGATCTCTCGAAGTCCTCATTTTTCCTGGGGCTCGACGATTTTTTCGGGCAGCTGCCGATCCTCCTCTTCACGCTCGTCGGCGGCGTCATCGCGGATCGGCACGACCGCCGCCGGCTGCTCCTCGGCTCGCAGTACGTGCAGATGGCAACGGCGTTTTCCCTGGCAGCGCTCGTGTTCTTCGGCCACGTCCGCATCTGGCACATTCTGACGCTGTCGGTGGTCACGGGCCTCGCACAGGCGTTCGGCGGACCCGCGTACCAATCACTCATCCCGTCGCTCGTGAACAAGAAGGACCTGCCGAACGCCATCGCACTCAACTCGATTCAATTCAACCTCGCGCGCGTGTTCGGCCCACTCCTCGCGGGGGCCGCGATGACGGTCGGTACGGCGGCCTGCTTCGGGCTGAACGGGCTGTCGTTCCTCGTCGTGATCGTGGCGTTGATGTCGCTGCGCATCAAACACATCAAGCCGGCCGACAGGAAACCGATGCTGCAGGAGATGAAAGGTGGGATCGCGTACGCGCGCAGCGAACCCTCGATCGTCGCGCTGACCGTGCTCGCGTTTCTGACGACGTTCCTCGGATTACCGCTGCTGACATTCCTGCCGGTCGTCGTGCGCGAGATTTTTCACGGCGAAGTCACGCAGTACACGCAGATGATGGCGTTCTCGGGCGCCGGCGCGGTCATCGGCGCGCTCGTCGTCGCCTGGCTCGGACGGTTCAAGCACATGGGGCGCACGCTGCTCGTGGTGCAGGCCGTCTTCGGGGCCCTCATCATGGCGTTTGCGATGTCGCGCGTCTGGTGGTGGAGCTGCCTGCTCCTGTTCTTCGCCGGCGCGGCCCTGCTGGTCGTCTTCTCGATGACCGCATCGCTCGTGCAGCTGATCGTGCCCGATCATCTTCGCGGGCGCGTCGTGAGCATCTACATGGTGGCGTTCCGCGGCGGGATGCCGCTTGGGAGTCTCGCGGCCGGGTTCGCCGCAAGCTTGACGTCCGCGCCGCACGTCCTCGCCGTCAACGGCGCCCTGGTGGCCTTCGTGGCGCTCTACTTCCTCGTGCGCAGCCACGGCGTGCGGGAGCTGTAAGTGGGTGGAGGGAACGGAGATTACGCGGATCTC
>JANNHC010000597.1:0-14148 GCA_031404215.1 Acidobacteriota bacterium | reverse complement strand
CGGCACCCGGCACATCACCGCCCCGAAGAGTTCGGGCCGCTGCACCATCACGGCAGCGGTCAGCAGACCGCCGTTGCTTCCACCTTCAATGGCGATGCGGCTGGGGCGCGAGTAGCCAGACGACGACAGCCATTCGGCGGCCGCGATGAAATCGTCGAACACGTTCTGCTTTCGCTCGAACATCCCCGCTTCATGCCAGGCTTCACCGTATTCCCCGCCGCCCCGCAGATTGGCGACCGCGTAGATGCCGCCTGTGTCGAGCAGGACGAAGTTCGCCGGATCGAAGGAGGGCGTCAGGCTGATATTGAACCCCCCATAGCCGGTGAGCAGGACCGGCCTGTTCCCGTCTCTGACAAGGTCCGTGCGATGCACCAGGAACATCGAGATCGGCGTGCCATCCTTCGACGGGAACCAGGCCTGGGTCGTTTCGTACTGGTCAGGATCGACATGCAGGCGGCGTTCACCGAATCGCGAAAGCGCCCGCGTGCCGAAGTCGTAGTGATAGTTCGCGGGCGGATGAATGAAGGACGTGAAACCCACGAACATCTCGGTGTCGTCCGGACGGCCACCGATTCCCGTCACGGAGCCGATTCCCGGGAGCGCCACCTCTCCGGCAGGCGTGCCTGTCAGGGTGTAGAGCCGCACCCTGTCGCTCGCGTTGTGCAGGAACACGGCGACGATGGTCTGGTGAACGACGACAGCCTCCGAGAGCTTGTCGTCCGACTCCGGCACGATTTCGACGGCCGGCGCATCCGGATCTTCCGGATCCACGGCGACAATCCGGCCTCTCGGAGCGCGATCGTCGGTGCGGAACAGCAGCCGGGCGTCCGCCGACTCGATGAACGCGTAGGCCGCGCCAAACCCGGTGAACAGGGGAGTCAGCGAGGCGGACGGCCTGTGACGATCGACCACATACACTTCGCTCCGATCGCTGGAGCCCTTGAAAGCGGTGATGACCGCCCACCGATCGTCGTCGCTCACCTTGACGCCGAAGACGGTTTCGCGCTCCGCCGGTTTCTCGAAGATCAACCGGTCGGCATCCTGCGCGTCACCCAGGCGATGAAAGTAGACCGTGTTGAAGTAGTGCTCGTCGCCGGGCGGGACCGTTCCGGGTTCCGGGAAGCGGGTGTAGTAGAACCCGCTCCCGTCCTTGACCCACGCGATGCTGGCGAACTTCACCCAGAGGAGCCGATCGGCGCGATCGACGCCGGTCTCGACATCGCGTACGAATATCTCCTGCCGATCGCTCCCGCTCTTCGACAGGCCGTACGCCGCAAGGCTCCCGTCGTCGTTCACGGCCAGCGCGGTCAACGCGACTGGCCCGTCGGCGTCCATCGCATTCGGATCGATGAACACCCGCCTGGGGCCCTCGGGCAGGGCCTGGACGTACAGCACCGGCTGATCCTGCAGCCCGGTGTTGTGCGTGAAGAAATACTGGACGCCGCGCCTGAACGGCACGCTGGTCCGGGGATAGTCGTACAGCGTGGTAAGCCGTTCGACGAGCGCCGCACGCAGGGGGCCGTCGAGCACCGAGCGCGTCAGCGTGTTCTGTGCCTCCACCCAGGCGGCGGTCTCTGGGCTGTCGGCCTCCTCCAGCCAGCGGTACGGGTCGGCGACCTGCACGCCGTGGTACGTATCGGCGATGTCGGATCTCCGGGCGATCGGGTACCGGAGATTATTCAAAGACTGAGGGCTCGGGCTCAAGTCTCCTCACCTTATCAAAGCCGACCGAGGCCCGTCACGCCGGCGCACTCCGTGCACCGGGCAGGCCATGGTGCATCCGTGGCGGCATACAAGCGGAGCCCGGCACCCGTCGCGGCCTTTAGACCGAAGATCCTCTAAAAGTAGTACTTCACCCCCAGCATGATGTTCCGGGAGCTGCTGTTAACCGCGTCGTAAACTCGGCCGAACGTCGCGGCCGTTGTCGTCAGCGTCGGGAACCCGAACGTCGGATGGTTCAGCACGTTCGTGCTGTCGGCGCGAATCTCCAGCAGTTGACGGCCGACGATGCGCGTCCGCTTCGCGAGCGAGAGATTTACGAAGTATCCGCCGGGCCCGCGGAAGTAGTTGCGTCCAACATTGCTGAATTCACCAGGCGCCGGGGTGGTGAACTTCGCGCGCTCGTCAGGGCTGAAGTACCACACGAGGCCTCCCTCGTCGTGCACGGCGCCCATGCCGGGGGAGCAGCCGGTGCAGTTGGCCGGCGTCTGCACGACGTTCGAGATCGTGTTCGATCCTCCATATACCGTCATCGGGCGCCCGCTCTGGGCGACCATCTGCCCCGACAGCGTCCATCCGTTGAGGAGGACGTCGGTCATCCGGTTCACGCCGCCGCCGAAACGACGCCCCTGGCCGAATGGCAGCTCCCACACACCCTGCGCCTGGAACACGTGGGTCCGATCGAAGTCGGACGGCGCGAAGTTCAGGTCGCGATTGAAGACGTCGAACGGCGTGCTGGACGCGGATTGTGCGTTGGCTGTGCCGACCACGGTAAAGGCCGGATCGAACGAGCGCGTGTCCCTCGACCGCGAAAGGGTGTAGCCCGCAAGGTAGCTGTAGCCGTCGGCGAACCGGCGTTCCAGCTTCATTTCGAGCGCGTGATATCGCGAGTAGTCTTCGGAGTCGATCACGTTCACGCCGCCGAGGAACTGCGGATAGGGAAAGAAGAAGTACGGCCCGAGCCCCGCGAGGTCGGTGAGCGACCGGCCGCTCTGGATGCGCGATCCGTACGTGGCGGCGAGCGCCGCCACGCTGTTCAGGCTCAAGGCGGGCGACGACAGCCGCCGCACCATCTGAGATCCCGTTTCCGTCGCCGCCCGATCCGTATGGGGCGCGAGTAACTGATTGATTAACGCGCTCTCGCCGCCGGCCTGCACGGCCCTGAACGCGTCGGCGAAGCCGTTCTTGATAATCTCCGCCTGGTTGACGTTATACGCGCCGAAGAGGTGTTGGGCTCTCCGGCCCACGTACGCAACCTCGACGAGCGAGTTGCGGAATAACGCGCGCTGGTAGCTGATCGCCCAGCCATGGGTCGCGGGTGTCTGAAACTCCGGGTCCACGACGCGGATGCTGGAACTTGACACGGCGGGCGGCTGCAGGAAATCCGAGGGCGAGGCGGTAGGCTGCAGACTCGGCAGGCCCTGGCGCAGACGTCCGCCCGCCTGGCCGAATGCCGTGTTCACGACCGACGTCGTGATTCCAGGCATGCTCTGAAAAATATTGGAGGACAGGACGAACGTGTTGATGCGGTCGTACGCCATCCGGTAGTTGCCGCGAATCACGCTCTTGCCGTCGTTGTGCGGGTCCCATGCGACGCCGATCGACGGAGCGAAATTGTTCCAGTCGTCGTCGTAGAGTTTTCCCGTTCCCCAGCGCAACGTGTTGCTCGGCGCCTGGCCGACGGCCAGGCTCTGGTTCGGCCGGCTGATGAGATTGTCGGGATTGCCGGGCGACAGCTTGGCCTCGTACCGGAGTCCGGCATCGATCGTCACGTTGGCGCGCGGCTTCCACGTGTCCTGGGCGTACAAGTCGATTTCCGGATACGTCGCCACGAAATCGAACAGGGTGCCCCCGGGGCCGTACGTCGAGCCCTGTTGTACGAACCCCTGGCTCAACGAGCCGACGCGGCCGAGCAGGAAGTTGATACTCGACTGCAACAGCGGGCGGTCGAATTGGGTATTGATGTTCGTCGGGATCCCGAACGTCGTCGGATCGACCGAATTGGTCGCCGTGCTGAAGTTCACGATCGGCGCGACGTTCACCCCGGCCACCGATCCGCGGGCGTCCGTGTGCTTCTGGAACCGCATATTGGCGCCAAAGCGGACGCTGTGCGCGAGCTTGTTCCAGCTCAGGTTGTCCACGACCTGGAACGTATCCACCGAACGAAGATTTCCGATCCTGAAGTCCTCCGGAATCGTGACCGGTCCGGTAAAGGTCGGCTGCGCGGCGTTCGCGCTTGGATTCAGGAAGTCAAACGTGAAATGGTTCTGGCCGACGACGAATTCGTTGACGATGTTTCCGGAAGCGCTCCACCGCCAGTTGCCCGCCCAGTTGAACGGGTCCCGCTCGGTGTTGACGAGACAGGGGAGGCCGGGAAACGCGGACTCGCCGGTATTGCCTGCATCGCAGCCGGTGTTCTGGAACCCCTTCGACAGGCGCACGAACGCGCCGTGGCGATTGCTGAACGTGTGATCGATCTTGGTGACGAAGTCCATCTGCTTCTCGACTTCCGGAGCGACCCAGGTGAAACCCGCCGTGTTCAGACCATCGCTGCCAGCCAGGTTGAAGTTGTTCGGCAGAGGCGTCAGGCCGATCAGGCGCTGGATTGTGGGGTCCAGCCCGAAGCGCTGGGGATCGTTTGCGACGACATCGTAGGCGCCGATCGGCACGATCGGGTTTCCTTGCGCATCAACCGACGCCCCCCGTCACACCCGCCGGCTGGGTGCGCGCACCAATCGCATAGCGATAGATTCCGCGGCGGGCATCGGCGGTGTAGACAGTGCGCGTCCGCTCCCGCGTCAGGTCCGCCTTCAGCCACTGGTTGTTCACGAAAAAGAACGTCTTGTTGCGGCGAATCGGTCCTCCGACGCTGAACCCGGGCATGTACTGCGTGAAGTTTCGTTTCGGGAGCGCCTTGAGGTTGTTCTCCCACTCGTTCGCGTTGTACTCGGGCCGGCGATCGAAGTAGTACACGGTGCCACTGAGGTTGTTGGTGCCCGCGCGCGTGATCATCGCGACCTGCCCGCCGCTGTTCCGCCCATACTCCGCGGTGGCGTTTCCGGTGAGCACCTTGAATTCAGCGAGCGCGTCCGGGTTGGTGCGAAGCGGAGAGAAGTTGGAGCCGCCGGCGCTCGATTCGTTCGTGTCGATGCCGTCGAGCGTGAAGTTCCAGGAGCGATCGCGCGCCCCGTTCACGTGCACACCGCCTCCAGTGTTCGCGCCGGAGACAACGCCGGGCTGGGTCAACACGAGATCCAGCGGGTTGCGCCCGCGCCCGCCGAGAATGGGCAGGCTTTCGATCGTGCGCTGATCGAACGTGGTGCCGAGGTTGCCCGATGTGCCCGTCTGCACCACCTGGCTCGATGCGCGGACTTCAACCGACTCGGCGATCCCCCCCGGCGTCAGCGTGGCGTTGATTGTGGCCGGCTCGCCGATGGTGACCGTGTTGCCGCGCGACACGAACCTCCTGAATCCCTGAAGTTCGACCGTCAGGGCGTATTTTCCCACCTGCACCGCGTCGAATGAATAGTTCCCGGTCTCGCCCGTCACCGACGTGAACGAGATACCGGTCGCTTCGTTGGCCAGCGTGACCGTCGCGCCCGGCACTTGCCCCCCGGTCGTGTCGGTGACGTTGCCCGTGACCCGCGACGTGGTGCCCTGGCCGAAGACGGGCGCGGCCGCCGCCAGGCAGAGTACGAGCGCACTGCAAAAGACGATCTTGAAACGCATGCCAACCTCCAGAAAGTCTTACAAGAGATCGCGCGATGCTAGCACGGGGCAGCAGGGTGATTCAGGCGCCCACCGAGATTTGCTGCGCGTGCACGGCGGCGCCAAGGAGTCCCGCATCGGGATTCAGGATCACGGCCACCGGGATCGTCGCCACGAAGTCGGCCATCGGTTGCTTGGCGCGGAAGGAGTCGAGAAAGAGTCCGGATTCGAGCGCGGGCAGTATCTTCGGCGCAATGCCGCCGCCGACGTAGACTCCCGCCGTCGCGACGGTGCGCAAGGCGATGTTGCCCGCTTCGGCCCCGTAGACCGACACGAAGATGTCGAGCGCTTCGACGCAGCGATCGCACATCCGCTCCATGGCGGCGCGAGTGATACGCGCCGGCAGCTCAGAAGGATCCGACACGGCGCCCACGGCCGCACAGAGTCGAGCGGGAGCGATGCTGTTCGGCGTCAGCGTGGGACCGGCGCCAAACGACTGGTGGGTGAACTGGTACACGTTGACGAGTCCCGGGCCCGACAGGATGTGCTCGACGCTCACGCGGCCGAAGATGCGAGTCAGCTCGCGCAGCATGTCGATTTCTCGGGGCGTTCGCGCCGCGAAGTCCGCGTGGCCCCCTTCCGAGGCCCCCGGCACGAACCGGCCGTGCACGTTGAGCATCAGCGCCTCGCCGAGCCCGGTCCCCGCGGCAATCACCGCGGCATTTCCCTTGGGATGCGGCACGCCGCGCTGCAGCATCGCCAGCTCGTCGGCCTCGAGCACCGTCACGCCATAGGCCAGGGCCTCGAGGTCGTTCAGGACGTGTGTGCGCCGGAAGCCGAGCCGTTCGGCCACCGAGCCGCACTCGACGCGCCACGGCACGTTGGTCAGCCGTGCGATCTCGTCGGTCACCGCCCCGGCCACGCCGAAGGTCGCCGCCTCGATGTGGCGGGCCTGCACCTGACGCGACGTCAGGAACGCTTCGATCATGGGCTCGAGACCCGTGTGGTCCAGCGTCACGAACTCACCGACGTCTATCGCGGCCGGCCGTTCCGGCTTCGCGGTGAACAGTCCCAGCAGCGTTTTGGTCCCACCGACGTCTCCCGCAAGCAGCATGACGGTATTATCGATCGCATTCGTGCCCTTGACATTCGCCGTCGCTTCCCGCATGTTGACGTTCAATGACGTCGCTTCCGTCATCGGCTGGGGGTCCCTACGGCCTCCGCGACATTCGCAGCCTGTATCCCGCGGTCACCGAAAATCACCTGCGCTACCTCGAAAAATGGGGGTTGGTGCGCCGGTCGAACCGCCCGCGCGACCGGCACGAGTATTCCTTTGCCGATCTCCTCACCATAAAACAGGTAGCTGCGGACCTGGAGCGAGGCACACCGCTTCGCGTGCTGTTGCGCTCGCTGCTGGCGGAACGTCAGGGACAGTTGCAGCTCGACTTCGTGGCGGGCCACGGCGCCTCGGGCACGCCCCGCGCGAAGGTCGTCAGCCTCGAGGCGCACAAGCCGGTCCGCAACGCCACGACCCCGTCGCCACTCTCGGCCCCGCTCGCGTACCCCGCGGGCGATCCGCAGGCGGCGCTGGCCGCGAGTTACTTCCTCGAGGGCTCACGCCTCGACGACGGCGACGACGGAAACATCGAGGAGGCGGCGGCCGCGTACCGGCGCGCGCTGCTGATCGATCCCGATCTCGTGCCCGCCATCGTCAACCTGGCGAATATCCGGTACACGCGCGATGAGCTGATCGAAGCGCAGGCCTTGTACGAACGGGCGATCGGACTCGACCCCGATTGCTTCGAGGCCCACTTCAATCTCGGCAACATTCAGCACGATCTGGGCCGGTATGATCGCGCGCTCGTCTACTACCGGGAGGCCGTCGCACTCAACCCCGGTTACCCGGAGGCGCACTTCTACCTGGCGGTCACTCTGGAAAAGGTCGGCCATTCACAGGAAGCGAAGGTGCACTGGACAACGTACCAGGAACTGGCGCCTGCGGGGGAGTGGGTGGAGCTTGCGAGGGAGTTTCTCGAATGACCCGTCAGTACGAGAAGTCTATCCGTTCGCGCTTCTTCGGCGTGCGGCGCAGCTTGTAGAACGCGCAGTCCGGGCACCAGGACTCGGCCACGAACCCTTCCTTGCCCGCAAAGGGCAGCACGTCCCGGTGCGTGCAGAAGTCCCCGACGTCGGGCGTGGCGCGCCAGCGGCACGACTTGAATTTTTCCACCGCGGGCGACAGCCCGGGACCGTCGGCGGGCAGCGAAGGCGACTCGGTCCCCGATGGCGCGGCGGCCGGATCCGCTGGCGCATCAGTGTGAAGGCGGGCCACGGCCGGCGCAAACGGGTTCGTATCGTCCATCATCCCTGCAACTCGAGACCGAACGATTTCTGCAGCGCCTGAAGCGCGCGCAGCTCTTCGGGCGCGACCAATGTCAACGCGGTGCCGGTCGCGTCGGCCCGTCCGGTCCGGCCGACACGGTGCACGTAGGTTTCACGGTTCGACGGCACCTCGAAATTCACGACGTGCGTGATCCCGTCGATGTCGAGCCCGCGCGCGGCGACGTCGGTGGCGACGAGCACGCGGTAACTTCCGCTCCGGAACCCCTCGATCGCCTGCGTCCGCTGCTGCTGCGTGCGGTCGGCGTGAAGCGACGCCGCCTTGAGACCGAACGACGCGAGCTTGCGGGCGAGCCGTTCCGCGCCCGACTTCGTGCGCACGAACACGAGCACGGGACCGTCGGTCCGTCGCAGGAATTTCGCCAGCCATTCCGTCTTGTCGGCCGCCGCCACGTTCTCGATCGTGTGGGTGATGCTCTTGGCCGGGCCCCCCGCCGATCCGATCTGCACGTACTTCGCCTCGCGAACGACTTCGTCGGCAAGCTTCATCACTTCTTCCGGCATGGTCGCCGAGAACAGAAGGGTCTGGCGCGCCGCCGAGTCCGGCAGCGCCTGCACGATGCGCCGCACGTCGGGCCAGAAGCCCATGTCCATCATCCGATCCGCTTCGTCGAGGACCAGCGTGTCGAGCTTGTCGAACGCCCCGGTCTTGCTGCGCATGTGATCCATCAGCCGGCCGGGGGTGGCGACGATGATGTCCACGCCGGACTTGAGCGCGCGCTCCTGCGGACCCATGTCCACGCCCCCGTACACCGCGATGCTCGTGATGTCGGTGTGATAGATGAACCCCTGCACGTCGTCTTCGATCTGCACGGCGAGCTCGCGGGTCGGCGCGAGAATCAGGACCCGGGTGTAACCCCGTTCCTCCGGCGCCAGCGCGCGCGCCCTGAGCATGCGGTTCAGGATCGGCAGCAGGAACGCCGCCGTCTTGCCGGTCCCAGTGTCGGCGCAGCCGATCAGATCGTCCCCGCTCATGACGATGGGAATCACCGCGCTTTGAATCGGGGTCGTGTACGAGAACCCGCGGACGCGAATCCCTTCGATGAGCGAGGCCTCGAGGCCGAGCGTGTCGAAAGTGACAGGCTTGGGATCGTACTCGGCCTGCGGCCGGGTGACGACACGCGTCGTGGGGGGCACCTGAAAGTGCGCCGGCCCGCGCCCGGCGCCGGCACGCGGACTTCGACGTCCTCGTCCTCCCCGGGGCGCTCGATGCTGTGCTGTATGGGAATTCAAAATCGTGATTAGCGAGCGCGGAAGGTGATGATGCCCCGGACCGGATCGTATGGCGAAACGCCGACGGTCACTCGGTCTCCCGGCACCACCTTGATTCGAAAACGGCGCATACGGCCGCTCAACTGGGCAAGCACCTCGTGTCCCTGGTCGCACTGCACGCGGTAAAGACCGCCACTGTGAACCGCCACGACGGTACCTTGCACGTCAATCAGATCATCCTTGCTCAATTGCTATCCTTTCCAATCAAAGATTGTGCCATATCGCTGCTCTATTAGCAAACTCATCAGTTGAGACCGCGTACGGCCTCCTCAACCCTGGCCGCAAGGGCCGCGTAATCGTTGCCTTTCAAGGACATAGGCGCACCAAACACCACCGTGGCAGCTCCACGGCGGGGCACCCTCCACGTATGGTGCAGGATTCGGTCGAGCCCCTCGATACGCACCGGGACCACCGGAACGTCGAGCCGGGCGGCAATCATCCCGACCCCCGGCTGAAAGCTCCTGATCTCCCCGTTTTCGGTCCTTTGCCCCTCGGGAAAAATCAGGATCGAGAACCCGTCCCCAATCAGATCGCCGATGTAGCGCAGAGTCTGGCGCGTGCCGGTTTCGCGCTGCGGAAGGGGAAACGCGTTGAAGAAGGCGGACGCCAGATAATAGTTGATGCTGCTGGTGAGACGCGCCGATCGCCCGAATTGCCCCGGATAAAAGTGCGGCTTGAAGAATTCCTTCGCCATCGCCGGGGCGACACGGTACCTCCAGCGCGGCGGAAGCGCCTGAAGAATCATCGGCGTATCCAGGTGGCTCTGGTGGTTCGCGGCGAGGATGACGGGGCCCCGCACCGATTCCAGGTGCTCCAAGCCCCGCACGTCGAGCGATACGAACAGGTTGGCGAGCGGGAGGAGCCACGACGGCAGGCTGACCCGTCGAAGCGCGCGTAAGGGCAGCGCCCGGCTCCACGTCGGAAAATCGATCGGCTCGGGCGGCAGATGGACCGCGGCTGAGCCCGGACCCACGATCGGACGGGTCAAATCCTCGAGATCCGCTACGGTCACGGCGGCGGCAAACCTCGACTCATCGACGGTCACCTGCAGGGACTCTTCCAGCGCCATCATCAATTCCACGCGCTCGAGCGAGCTCAGACCGAGCTCGTCGATTGTGGTGGACGCCACAAGGGTGCGTCCGGGCGCGAACCGCTCGAGGACGGAGACGACGCCCGGTCGCGAGGCGCTGCGGCTTTTCGGCCCGGAGGCCGGCGACTGGGCCGTCTGGCTCCCGGCCAGCCACTCCTTCAACTCGCGACGCTTCAACTTGCGCGTGCCTTCCGTCCGCGGGAGTTCGGCGCCGGGCCAGAGAGCCGCGGCCCGGATCTTCTGGTGATCCTGCAAGCGCGCGTTCGCCAACCGAACGACCTCGTCCACATCGGCGCCAGCCGCGGCGACAAGGACGGCCTGGACGCGCTCGGCAGTCGATCCGGGGAGTGGCGCCCCCACGACGGCGGACTCGGCGATGCCGGGCAGGTCATTCAGCACGCGCTCGACGTCCTCGGGAAAGACGTTCAAGCCTTCCGGCGTCACGATCATTTCCTTCTTGCGGCCACGGATACGCAGCTGGCCCTTCGCGTCGAGCTCCCCGATGTCGCCCGTATGGAACCAGCCGTCCTGGAAGGCTGCCCGGGTTTCCTCAGGGGCGTTGAAATACCCGCGCGAGACGTTGTCGCCCCGTACGAGAATCTCCCCGTCGTCCGCGATGCGCACTTCGACGCCGGCGATCGGTTTTCCCACTGCGCCGCGCGTGGAGTGCAGCGGATGATTCAGCGTGACGATTGGAGCGGTTTCGGTGAGGCCGTACCCCTGGATCACCAGGAACCCGAGCCGTCCCCAGAACGCCTCGAGCTCGGGATCGAGCGGCGCGGCGCCGACGACCATCGCCCAGAACTTGAAGCCAAAGAGGCGATGGATGCGCCGGTGTCTCCACCACCGTCTCGTCCAGTGCATCTGGACAGGCAGGTCGGCCGCTTCGGGCGCCACACGGATGACGTGTTCCCGCAGGACCTCGAGTATCTTCGGCACGCAGACGAGCACCGACACGCGCCGTGAACGGATCTGGCGCACGATGTCCTCGGGCGCGTAGCTCCGCGTGAAGACGACCACGCCGGGAAGCATCGGCGGCACGAACGTCGCCATGGCCTGGCCGAACATGTGGCTGAGCGGCAGCAGGTTGAGGAACCGGATTGGCAGGAACGGTCGCGCGTACTTTTTGTATTTCGCGATTTCCCGCTCGATCGGAATGATGTTCGCCAGGATGTTGCGATGCGTGATGACGACCCCCTTGGGTTCCGCCGTCGCGCCGGACGTGAAGATGATTTCGGCCGTGTCTTCCGCCTTCGCCTCGTGGCCTACTTGACCAGGCTTCGGCGCGACGGGCTCCGCCTGCTCCTTGTGGCCCCCGTGGGTCGCGAGTCCTCCCTTCGAGGTGAAATCCCGCAGTTCCGACAGATGCCAGACCGGGCGCGCGTCGCCGAGGGTTCCCTTGTCAACCGCATCGCCCACCAGCACGACACGGGCATCGACGATGGCCGCCACGCGCAGCAGGAAGTCAGCCGACGCGCGGTAGTCGATCGGGACGAGGACCACTCCCTCGAGTAGACATCCCCAGAGCGCAACGATCCATTCGGCGCGGTTCTCGCCCCAGATGGCGACCGCCTGTCCCTTGACGATGCCCTGTGCGCGCAACCGCGCCGCGAACGAGCGTGCCGCGGCCGTGACGTCGGCGTACGTGTACGACCAGCTCCGATATCCGTCGTCGTAGACAACAAACTCGCCCGGGGTCGCTGACAGATCGGCGTAGAAGTCGATGAGCGTGCGCCGCAGCATCCCGTGAATTATGATTGAAAACTCATGTCCCTCCCGCCGGTATTTGCCGCCAGCGCCCTCTACGACAACCTGCTGCAGGCGGCGTTACGCCAGTTTTTCAGCCGCGCGACGTTCGAAACCGAGCCGATTCCTTCGCTGTCGTCGGACGGACGGCTGGCGATCGAGCCGACAAACGATCCGTCGGTCCTGACGATTCGCTGGTTCGGATCGCGGCACGTGCTGCACGTGCCAGGGAAGCGTCCCTTCACGGCGCACGAAGTCCGCCTGGCGCGTGCGATTGGCACCGTCCTGGCCGCGCGGTACCGCGCGATCTTCGACCCGAAGCAGATGCTCGAGCGCGGGGAGCTGTTCCGGGGTGCCATCGAAGATCGATATATCGCGGCGTTCCTGGATGCGGCCACAGGCTCGCCGGCCGGCCTGTCGCGCGCGGACCTGACGGCCACGGCGATCGAGGTGCTGCGCGTCGCGGCGCTTTCGAGCTACGAGAACCGGTCGATCTCGTCCGGCGTGCTCATTCTCGAAGGGGAGGACGACCCGGTGCGTCCGCGGCGTGTGTCGAGTGAGCACCTGTATCGATACTCCCAGGCGTTGACGGCCATCAAGAGCTTCTACCGGTTGAGCGACGGGATGGAGACGGTATTTCTCGTCAACCGGAGCGGGGATGTGCTCGACATCGTCGAGGTTTCGCACTATGCCGAGCCGGCCGTGCTGACCGTGCCGTGCACGACCCGGTACCGGCCTCACGCGCTGGCGACCGCCGGCAACGGAAACTTGTGCATCGTGTTGAGTCCCTCGCACGAGATCAAGGTGTTCGCCGAGGGTGTCCAGACGTTCAGTTTTCGCAACGCGCGATGGCATCTCCTCGATTTGCAGGCGAAGTACGAGATGTGGGAGGGGACCGTCGGCAACCCTGTCCTGTCGGAGCGGCTGTTCCAGACGGCGGTCGATCTGGCGGATTCACGCGAAGGCGCGCTGTTTGTCGTGCTGCGCGATCCGGAGGTCTCGCTGCCGCAGCTCGTGGCGCCGGCCGATCAGCTCGATGCCGTGCGGCACACCGGCGGCTCGGTCCCGACGCGCGGTCAACTGATGCACATGCTGCGCGGCCGCAATGTTCACGAGCTCGATCCGGCGGTCCTTGCGGGCCTCGCGCGCACCGACGGCGCCACCGTCATCGACCGAACGGGCCGGCTGCTCGCCGTCGGCGCGATCCTTCTGCACACCGAGCCTCCGGAGCCACATTCCAACCTTGCCGTCGAAGGGGCGCGGACGACAGCCGCGATGGCCGCCGGGCGGTTTGGCGCTGTCCTGAAGGTCAGCGAAGACGGGCTGATCACGCTCTACGATCAGCGTGAACGAATCTGGGATATTTAGAAAGCGCGTAACAAGCCCGATGCTCTTTTCTGCCGGAGCTCGCCTCGGAGTGTACGAGATCCTCGCCCTGCTCGGCGCCGGCGGGATGGGAGAGGTCTATCGCGCGCGCGACACGAAGCTCGGGCGGGAGGTCGCGATCAAAGTGATCCTCGACCAGTTTGCTTCCGACAAGGAACGCGTGGGTCGCTTCGAGCGCGAGGCGAAGATGCTTGCGGCGCTCAACCACCACCGGATCGCATCCCTGTTCGGCATGGAGCACGTCGATGGTCAGCACTTCCTCGTGATGGAGCTCGTCGAAGGCGAGACGCTCGCGGACCGGTTGCGTCGTGGGCCGATGCAGGTCGAGGACGCGCTGCCCATTGCCGCGCAGATCGCCGAGGGGCTCGAGGCAGCGCACGACAAGGGTGTCGTGCACAGGGACCTGAAGCCCGCGAACGTGAAGATCACGCCTGACGGCCAGGTCAAGGTGCTCGACTTCGGCCTGGCCAAGGTGATGGAGAATGACTCGACCGCCGGGGTCACCGCCAACTCTCCGACGCTGAGCATGATGGCGACGCAGGCGGGCATGATTCTCGGCACCGCGGCCTACATGTCGCCGGAGCAGGCCAAGGGATCGCCGGCGGATCAGCGCAGCGACGTCTTCTCGTTCGGCGTCGTGCTCTATGAGATGCTGACCGGCCGCCAGCCCTTCAAAGGCGACACGGTGCCAGAGATTCTTGCGTCGGTGCTCGTGCGCGAGGCGGATCTTACGGCGCTGCCGCCGCATCTGAATCCGCGACTGTACGAGCTGCTGAAGCGCTGTCTCGACAAGAATCCGAAGCAGCGTTGGCAGGCCGTCGGCGATC
>JANNHC010000596.1:0-3103 GCA_031404215.1 Acidobacteriota bacterium | reverse complement strand
CCTGCCCCAGAGAAACATCACGGTGAGTTGCGCGCATCCAACCAGCGCGAGAAAGATCCACTTGCCAACGAGGACGCCCGTCATGCCGATGTTGGTGGACAGCAGACGCTCGAGCGTGCCGGCTTCCGCTTCGTCGAGCAGCGCTCCGCCGGCGCCCCCGACCGACGAGAAGAGCAAGAACATCACGCCGATGCCCGCCGCATAAAACGACACGAGCGACCCGCGCCGGTTATCCGTTCGCATGAGGTCCACCACGTCGACTCCCACGGGCATCCCGCCTCCCGCGAGACCCCCGCCCGTCTCGGCGACGCCGGACTGGCCCTGTGCCTTGAGTCGCGGCAACCATGCGTCCACGGCGGACTTCTGCTGCGGTGTCATCGTCCCCGCGTACTGCTCGAACTGCCGCATGCCCCCCTGCATCAGGAGATCCGGCGCGGCCGTCATCGCGACTTTCTGGAGCAACCCCAGCACCACCTGCGGCGCGATGGGATCGGACACGTCGGAGAGGAGCTGAACCGACGGTCCCCCGCCGGCAAATCCGTTCTTCGAAAATGCCTCGCCTATCCCCTTCGGGATGACGACGGCGACCGGCACGTCGCCGGCGCGCACCAGCCGTTCGGCGGCGGCGCGATCCAGCGTCGCCCCCGTTCCGGAATCATCTGCCGTCGTCCGGAGGCGGAGGCTCTTCTCCTTGCGCAATCCGTCGATCAGCCTCGCGCTGACCTCGGAATGATCCTCGTCCACCACGGCGATCCGGATGCGCGCGGTGGTGACCTCCCCCTGCCCGCCGAACACGCTGGCGAAGATCGAGAAGAAGACGATCGGCAGGATGAAGGTCAGCGCCTGGGCCACACGGTCGCGGCGCAGGTTGATCCATCCAATGCGCAACAGTGTGCCCATTACTCGCGCAACTCCCTTCCCGTCAGGTGAATGAAGACAGACTGCAGGCTTGGTCCGCGCACATCCACGTCCTCCACGGAACGGCCGGCGAGGCGAATGCGGTCGAGGAGCGGTGGCAACTCGGCGGCGACATCGCGCATGCGCGCCCTGACCACGCGACCATCGGCAATCTCGGCAGGCAGCGCGTCACCGGCCGGGCCGCTCACGGCGAGCGCAGCGTCGCTGTCGAGCGGCGCGTCGAGACGAAGCGTCACGAGCCGGTAGCGTCCGACGGTTTGATCGACGAGCTCCGGCATGGTTCCACTCGCAATCACCTTGCCGTGGTCGATGATCACCGTTCGTGCGCAGCGCGCCTCCGCTTCCTCCAGATGATGTGTCGTGAGGAGAAGCGAGGCACCTGACTGCGCCAGCTCCGCGAGCATGTCGTAGATGCGATCGCGGCTCTGCGGATCTACTCCCACGGTGGGCTCGTCGAGCAGGACGATGCGAGGACGTTGGAGAACTCCGCACGCGATGTTCTATCGCCGGCGCATGCCCCCGGAGAACTGCTTGACGGGTTCCTTCGCGCGATCCGCAAGGCCGGTCTGTTCGAGCGCCCAGTCCACCTGCTTCACGAGCTCGGCTCCCGACAGACCGTGGAGGCTGCCGAAGACCTCCAGGTTCTCGCGCGCGGTCAGTTGAGGGTAGATCGCTACCTCCTGCGGAACGATACCAAGCTCGTGGGGCGTCCGGCGTCCATCGAGCACCCGGTCGAAGACGCGAATCTCGCCCCCGTCGAGCCGCACGCGTCCCGCGATGGCTCGAATGAGCGTCGTCTTTCCGGCGCCGTTCGGGCCGAGCAACGCGATCGCTCCCCCTGACGAAGTTCGAACGTCGCACCGTCGAGGGCGATGACTGCGCCGAAGCGTTTCGTGGCGTTCGTGACAATGAGGACGTTCATGGCTGTGAGGACGAGTCCTTGGCTCCCGTCCGTCACCTCTCGTCCCTTTTCACAAGCCGTTTGTTCAGGGCCTTGGTCGCCAACTTCGCGCGGCGCTTTTCCTCGATCTGCGCGCGCTGGTCAAGCTGGCGGACCTGATGTTCCTGTTCGTCCTGCAGCTTGTGATAGCTCGCGAGGCGCCCGGCCGACAAGGTACCCGCCCCGACGGCGGCGTGGACCGCGCAGGCGGGCTCCTGCCGGTGACGGCAGTCCCGGAAGCGGCACGCTTCGGCGAGCGCCTCGATATCATCAAACGTCGCCGTCATGCTCTCGCCGCTGTTCCACAACTGGAGTTCGCGCATGCCAGGCGTATCGATCAGCACGCCGGCCTCTGGCAGCAGCACGAGCTGCCGCGCGGTGCTCGTGTGGCGCCCGCGACTGTCGGATTCACGAACATCCCGTGTCTTCAGCAGGTCATGGCCGATCAAGCGATTGACGATCGTGGACTTGCCGACACCCGACGATCCCAGCAAGGCACCGGTCGCGCCCGGACCCAGGTATTGCCGGAGCACGTCAACCGCTCCAGGCACGCGGCAGGATATCGTGTGAACCGGCGCGCCGCCGGCCACGGCGCGCACGGAGTCGGCCAGCCTATCGGCGTCGGCCTTCTCCAGGACGTCCGCCTTGTTCAGCACAATCACGGGCGCTGCGCCGCTCTCGGTCGCCACGAGGAGGTATCGCTCAATCCTCCGGGGGTTGAAATCTCCGTCGAGGCCCGCGACCAAAAACACCGTGTCGATGTTCGACGCGACGATCTGCTCCTCGGTGGGGTCGCCGGCCGCGCGCCGGGAAAACCGGCTGCGTCTTGGCAAGACGGCCACAATACGCGCGTCGCCACCGTGATCGGCTGGCGAGAGGGCGACCCAGTCGCCGACGGAGGGAAAGTCGGCGCGTGCGGATGCCTCGTGGCGCAGGCGCCCCGACACGCGGGCCAGGCACTCGCTCGCCTCGGTCATCACGCGATAGATGTGGGTGTGTTCGAGCGCCACGCGGCCCGGGACGAGCCCCTCGGCGGCGTACGGCGCGAAGGCGTCGTCGAGCCGTCCGTCCCATCCGAGGCGTCTCAATAAATCGGACATGCTTTCGTCCGCCTCCTCCTCGCCACAGGCGCCGATCCCCGGACCGACGGTCCCGGCATCCTGGCCGTCGCGGTTGCCGGCGGAGCGCTGACCGACATCGAGAATCCGCTCCTTGGCCGGTGCAATGCCGATGTCGTCCGGCTTC
>JANNHC010000595.1:0-2431 GCA_031404215.1 Acidobacteriota bacterium | reverse complement strand
AACGTGCCATGACCCGCCGCAGCTTCCTGCGCGACACCTTGGCGACCGCCCTTGTCGTCGGCGGCGGCTCGACCGTCGTCGGGCATGCGGGCGCCCAGGCGCAGGCCACGGCGTCCGGCGTGCCCTGGTATCGCCGCGCATATCTGTGGGGCCAGACGAACATTACCGAAAAGGATCCGGTGCGCTACGACATTCCGTGGTGGCGCGAGTACTGGAAACGGACGCAGGTGCAGGCCGTCATCATCAATGCCGGCGGCATCGTCGCGTACTATCCCAGCAAGTTTCCGCTGCACCACCGGGCGGAGTTTCTTGGAGAGCGCGACCTTTTCGGCGAGCTGACCAAGGCCGCGCATGACGACGGTCTGTTCGTGATGGCCCGAATGGATTCCAACCGGACCGCCGAGGATTTCTTCCAGGCGCATCCGGACTGGTTTGCTCGCGACGGCGAAGGCCGGCCGTATCGGGCCGCCGACAAGTACATCGCCTGCATCAACAGTCCTTATTACGACGAATACCTTCCGGGTGTCCTTCGCGAGATCATCGACCGTTCACGTCCCGATGGGTTTACCGACAACAGTTGGGCCGGCATGGGACGCGAGAACATCTGCTTCTGCCCACACTGCGACCGGAAGTTCCGCGCGAAGACCGGACAGCCGCTTCCCCGGACGGCGGACTGGGATGACCCGGCCTACCGGGCATGGATCATGTGGAACTACGAGCGCCGCATCGAAGTGTGGGAGTTGAACGACCGTACGACTCGCGCCGCAGGCGGCCCGGACTGCATCTGGTCCGGCATGAACAGCGGCTCCGTCACGTCACAAGCGCGTTCCTTCCGCGACCTGAAGGAGATCTGCAAGCGTGCCGACATCATGATGCTGGACCACCAGCGGCGCGACGACGACACCGGGTTTCAGCAGAATGGCGACACGGGCAAGCGTGTACACGGCTTGCTGGGCTGGGAGAAGCTCGCGCCGGAATCCATGGCCCTGTACCAGTCTGGGCCTGGCTACTACCGAGTCGCCAGCAAGCCGGCAGCAGAGGCGCGGATGTGGATGATTGCAGGCGTCGCCGGCGGGATCCAGCCATGGTGGCATCACGTCGGGGCCTATCATGAGGACCGCCGCATGTATCGCACTGCGGAGCCGGTCATGCGCTGGTGGAAGGCGAACGAGCGATACCTGATCAACCGGACGCCGGTCGCGGACGTCGGTGTGGCGTGGTCGCAGCGCAACACCGATTTCTTCGGCCGCGATGATGCTGCCGAACGCGTGGATGCGCCGTACACAGGCTTCATGCACGCGCTGGTACGCGCACGGATCCCGTATCTTCCGATTCACCTCGATGATATCGCGGAGAACAGCGCGAATCTGAAGGTGCTCATCCTGCCAAATGTCGGCGCCCTGTCGGATGCGCAGGCGGCGGCGATCCGGCGCTTCGTCCAGGGCGGCGGCTCGTTGTTCGCGACGGGCGATACCGGCTTGTACAACGAGTGGGGAGAGCCCAGGCCCGATTCCGTGCTCGCGGATTTGTTCGCCTGTCACAGGATTGGCGGCGCGCCGGCGTTGCGCGGGGCGGGTCGGCGAGAGAGTGCCAGCGGCTCTGGAGCCTTTGCACCCAGTGCCAGTGGCCACACCTACCTGAGGCTGAGCCCTGAGTGGCGGGCGCGCGTCGATGGGCCGAAGGCAGGGGATGAACCCGCGCCCGTGGGCGAGCGGCACGCGGTGTTGCGCGGATTCGACGAGACGGACATTCTGCCGTTCGGGGGGACACTCCCGGCGTTGACCGTCGACGCCACCGCGACGGTACCGCTGACGCTGGTTCCCGCGTTCCCGACGTATCCGCCGGAAACATCCTGGATGCGTCAGCCGAAAAGCGACATTCCCGGGCTGATACTGTCTCAACACGGCGCGTCTCGCGTCGCGTACATGCCTGCGGATCTCGATCGGCGTTACGCGAGGGAGCATCTGCCCGATCATGCCGCGCTACTCGCGAACGTCGTCCGGTGGGCGAGCGGGCAGAGTGCACCACTCGCGGTCGAAGGCCCAGGCCTGGTTGATTGCCACCTCTATCGGCAACCCGGCCGGATGATTCTCCACATGGTCAATCTGACGAGTGAGGCCACCTGGCGCGCACCGCTGGATGAGCTGATCCGGGTGGGACCCTTCAAGGTGAAGATCCGTCTTCCGGAACAAGTAACCAGGCCTACCGCCCGGCTGCTGGTGTCCGGAGGTGAAAGGCGGGTGACGGTCGAGGGCGGCATGGGCGTGATCGACATCGATTTCATCCTCGACCACGAACTGATCGTCGTCGCTTGACTGCGTGAGTCATCGTCCGATCGGTACCTCGAGCCCTGGCTGCGAGGCCCCGGCGCCGCCGCCATCGTATTCAGTGTGCGCGACGGATTTCCAGAGCGGAGGCAAAACATGCGCGT
>JANNHC010000594.1:0-5605 GCA_031404215.1 Acidobacteriota bacterium | reverse complement strand
CCTCGGGCTCCTTGTTGAAGAAGCGGATGAACGCCTCGGGCCGCCAGTGACAGAACACGGTCATCGTGGCCATCACCGCCGAGCACATCAGTCATGAACGTGGACTTGCCCGCGCCATTGGGGCCGGTGAGGCCGTAGCGGCGGCCGGTCGAGAAGGTTGCGGTCACGTCGTCGAAAAGCACCTTCGACCCATACCGCATCGATACGCCGTTTACTGAAATCATGATCGCTCTGTCGATGAAATTGAAGCCAATGGAACCATCCATTATAGCGCGAAAGTGGGATATATTGGCCGCTTCCTGGCTCCTTGCACCTTGCACTTTTGTCAGCCCTTCAGGAGAGACCGATGAGATCGCACGTCCGCAGGCTCGTGCTTGCCGCCGCTGGCGCCGCCCTCGTGGCGACGCTGCCGCTTGGCGCCGCGAGCGAGAAGATCGACTACGAGGCCATCAGTAAGATTAAAGAGCAGGGCATGCAGGCACAGAACTCGAAGGTCATGGAGGTCGCGAGCTGGCTGACCGACGTGCTGGGGCCACGGCTGACTGGCTCGCCCAATGCGCAGAAGGCGGGCGAGTGGACCGTGGCGAAGATGAAGGAGTGGGGACTGTCGAACGTGTCGCTCGAAAAGTGGCCCGACCAGTCTCGATTCCCTCGCAGATGGACGAACGAAAAATTCTACATGGCGGCGGTGGCCCCGCAGCCGTTTGCGATCCCGGGCACGCCAACCGCGTGGACGCCAGGCACGAACGGATTGGTGCGGGGCGAGGCGATCCTCGTCACCGAAACCGCGCAGGAGGATCTGCAGAAGTACGCCGGCAAGCTGAAGGGGAAGTGGATCATGACGCAGTCGGCGCCCGATGTGGCCGCCTACTGGACGGCGCCCGCCAGGCGATCGACGGCCGAAGAGCTCGAACGGATGGAGCTCGCGACGCCGTCCCAGGCAGAGTTCGGCCTGGCGGCTCCCGGCGGTCGTGGTGCCCGGCTTGGCGGCCCGGGAGGCCCCGGGGGCGGCGGCCGCGGGCAGGGAGGCGCGCAACCGTTCAACCGGAATACGTTCTTCCGCACCGAAGGGGCGCTCGGCACGCTGTCCACGGCCGCGCGCGGGCACGGCATTTACACGATCAGCGGAAGCGCGGCCTCCGACCCGGAGACCACGCTGCCTGCGATCGCGATTCCCGCCGAGCAGTACGGCCGCATGGCTCGCATTCTCGCGAAGAACCTGCCGGTCACGATCGAAGCCGACATCAAGAATACGTACAACCCGAATCCGCTCATGTTCAACATCGTCGGCGAAATTTCGGGGACCGATAAAGCCGACGAGCTGGTCATGCTCGGCGCGCACTTCGATTCATGGCACGCCTCGACTGGCGCGACCGACAACGCCGCCGGCTCCGCCGCGATGCTCGAAGCGATGCGGATTCTGAAGCACAGCGGCGTGCGGCTTCGCCGGACAGTCCGCATCGGCCTCTGGAACGGGGAAGAACAGGGCCTGATCGGGTCTGCCCAATATGTCACCGCGCATTTCGCGTCGCGTCAGGCCATTCCGGCGACTTCCGCGACGCCCCCGACTGCTCCCGCCGGCGCGGCCGGAACGGTCGGGGGTGGCGGCGGACGCGGCGGGCCGCAGGGGCCCCTCGAACTGAAGCCCGACCACGCGAAGTTTGCCGGCTACTTCAACATCGACAACGGAACCGGCGCAATCCGCGGCGTCTACCTGCAGGGGAACGACGCCGTCGGGCCTATCTTCCGTGAATGGATCGAGCCGTTCCGCAGCATGGGGATGTCGTACGTGACGATTCGCAATACCGGCGGCACCGATCATCAGTCGTTCGACCGCGTCGGTCTGCCAGGATTCCAGTTCATCCAAGACGAGGTCGAGTACGGCACGATGACGCACCACACGAACCTTGACAGCTACGAACGGTTGCAGCCGAACGACATGATGAAGAACGCGACCATTGCCGCCGCGTTCGCCTACCTGGCGGCCAACCGCGACGACAAGCTGCCGCGCAAGCCCCTTCGCTAGGAAAGGGTCAACCCCTGTCTCAGTGAGGCCTATCCCTTCCGGTGAGCTCGTCCAGGAACTTGACGAGCGTGTCGAAGCCTTCGGGTTTGTAGAACAGAAACGCGCGCGAGCGGGTGATGAAGAGTTCCTCGGTGGGCGACAGCACACCGCCGGTCAGGATCAGGATCGGGGCCTTCTCGAGTCCCGGACGTTCGCGAATGGTGCGCAGGAGATCGAGCCCCGTGTCCGTTTCCCCCAACCCGACGTCCAGGATGAGCGCCTGGATCGACGTGGTGCCGATGAGCGCGTGCGCTTCGTTCAGGGTGGAGGCCGTAACGGCGTGGTAGCCGTGAAGCTCCAGGAGTTGCGCCATCGACGAGCGCACCCCCTCATCGTCGTCCAGCACGAGCACCGTCGGGATGTCAGCCATGTCCGGTGAAACCGGTTCTACGTCGTGCCGTGTGAGGGGAGATGTTTCTTGATGATGGCGACGAGGCGGTCGAAGTCCACCGGCTTGGGCAAGCAGTCGTCCGTGCCAAGCTCGAACGCGACCGTCGCGGCGTGGGAGGCGCCGCTCAGGCAGATGATCGGAATCGCCGACAGCGCGGGATCCCGCCGCTGCTCCGCGCGAAACTGCAGGGCGTTCATCCGCGGAAGCATCAGGTCGAGCACGATGAGATCGGGCTGATCGCGCCGCGCCGCCGCCAGGGCCTCCGCCCCGTCTTCGGCCGTTGTCACGCGAAAACCTTCTCCCCCAAGGGCCGTGACCATCAACGCGAGAATGTCCGGATCGTCCTCTACAACCAGGATTAGCGGCGTCATCAATACCCATGAGCATACATGCTCCCGCGGCTGATCGTCATTGCCGGCGGCCAGACTTGCGCCCGGAAGACGATGGCGATACCCTGCGCCCATCCGGCCCATGACTCGTGCCCACCTCGCCGCGGCCATGCTGCTCCTCCTGACGGCTGACGCCGGCGCCGGCCGCCTTCAAGACGCGGCCGCCACGCCAGCCGAGGGGACGCGACATTTGTACTTCACCGCGATCGACAGGAAAGGCGCGCCGGTCACGGATCTCGCGGCCGGGGAAGTGAGCGTGCGCGAGGATGGCGTCGAGCGTCGTGTCGTCGGCATTCAGCCGGCAGCGGCGCCGCTGCACATCGCGCTTCTCGTCGACGACAGCGGCCCGGGGCTTCGCTTCATTCGCGAGGGGGCCGGGGGGTTCATCCAGCGCCTGGGCGGCCGAGCCGCGATCTCGATCACGAGCACCGGCAGCAAGAACACCACGATCGTCGATTACACGGCGCGCGTGAACGAGCTCTACGATGGCGTCCGGCGGCTGACGACGCGAAATACGTCGAACGCGGTTGATGGCGCGTACCTGCTCGACGCGGTGCACGAGGCCATCGGCACGTTGAACAGCCAGGAGCCCGAGCGACCCGCGATCGTGGTCCTGACTCTCGAAAGCGCCGAGTTCAGCAGTCGCCGCGCCGGCCCGCTTCTCGAAGAATTGCAGTCGAGCCGCGCGGTGCTGCACGTGGTCTCGCTCGGCAAGCCGACGCTGAAGGCGATGTCGGGATGGAACGAAGGGCCGATGCAGGCGCTCCGGGAAAACCTCGACGAGAACATCAACCGCAAGAAGTTTCTCGAGGACGGTGTACGGCAGTCGGGCGGACGATTCGAGCAGGTGCTCGTCGATTCCGGGGTGCCCTCCGCCATGCACGCGGTCGCCGGGGAACTCGCGACGCAGTATGTCGTGGTCTACGCCACGGCGGGCGTCCCTCGCCTGCCGCGCAAGGTCAGCATCTCGGTGAAGCGCGGCGGCGTGAAAGTGCGCGCGCGCAGCGAACTCGCAGTCCCCACCGGCTCGAAGTAAGCCCTCGCGCGTCCGCGGACGAGCCCTTCGTGATCGCTCAGAATCTCGTTCGTACGCTGAGCTGCAACGACCGCGGCGAGCCCGGTGAGATGTTGTTGTCGCCGTTTGCCGTCGGGTAATAGCGCACGTTGGTCAGGTTGGTGACGTTCAAAGCGCCCGTGACCCGCCCGATTCGGTAGAACGCCGCGCCGTCCAGCCGGGTGAATCCCGGCAGTTCCACCGCGTTCGTAAACGAGGTGAATGTCTTTGTCTGCGAGACGACACCCGCCGCGACCCGCAGCCGCGCCGACACGTCGTGCGCGGCCCAGAGTGACGCCTGGCGGCGCGGGACGAGCCCGGGCCGGCGTCCCGCGGGAGCCGCGGTGGTCGTCCTGGTGACCCGTGCGTCGAGTTCCGCGTAGCCTCCGTACACCTCGAGCCGCGATCCGATGCGTCCCGCCGCCGTGACGGTGAGGCCATTCGTGCGCTGCTGCCCCGTCAGCACGAGGCGCGTGGGATCATTCGGATCGACGCTCTTCATGTGATTTCGATCGAGCCTGAACAGCGCCGCGGCGAGGTTCAACCTGCGGTGAAGAACCTCGGCCTTCGCGCCGACCTCGTAGTTCTTCGCATCCTCTGGTTTGAGACCGGCGGTGTTGGTGGCGAGACCCAGCGTCTGACCGCTGGGCAGGAACGTATAGCTGTAGCTGGTGTAGAGCGACACATGGTCCGCAGGCTGGTAAATGAGGCCGGCCCGCGGGCTGGCCGAGACATCGACGCGCGCGAGATCCGCATTCGCGGGCAGTCGATCGTCGACAGCGACCGCGAAGCGATCGACGCGAATCCCTCCCACGGCCTTCCATCGCGCAGCCAAGGCCACCTGGTCCTGCACGTAACCGGCCAGCACGACGCCGGTCGCGCCGCGGTCGAGCACCAGGGGGGCGCTGTCGAAATCCGCCGTCTGCTCGGTGGCACCAAGCGCCACGCCGATGACCGACGAAGCCGTGTGCCTTTGTTCGGTCTGCGACTGATGTCCGGCCTCCACGCCTGCAAGCAGCACGTGCTCCATTCCCCCGACCCGGCGCTCCACGATGAGGTCGGTCTGATTGAAGATGTTCGTGCGATCGATGCCATGGTCGTACGCGGACAGGGACAACGTGCCGGCCGCATTCACGGCGCTGCCGGGGTACACGTTCCGATAGAACCTGTCGTAGCGGCCGGCCAGCAAACTGTTGCGGAGGCGGACCGATGGAGCGAAGCGGTGCTCGACCGTGATGCTCGCAGTGTCCACGCCGCTCCTCGCGTCATTCTGATCGCGTGATCCGAAGAGCTGACCGGGGGCCACGTGGATCGGACGGCCCGCGCGCGAGGGAATACCGCGATCCGCAAGCCGATGGTCCCGGAGGTGCTCGAACGTCACGGTGAGGTCGGAACGCGCGCCGAGCTTCACGCCGGCGACAGGGTTGATGGCATGACGTTCGAGGAAGAATCCGTCCCGGAAACCGCCTGAGTCCTCCGCCATCGCGCTGACGCGAAATGCCGCGCGGTGGCCCGCCGACGTGCCGATCTGCGCGGTCGCCCGCTTGTGGTCGTAGGCGCCGATTTCCAGTCCGGCTTCTGATGGAAGGGACGACCGACGTGGTAGCCAGGAAAATGGCGAGTAGGGAAGTTGAAACTACACGATTGACCATTGAGTCCTCGGTCTCCTGATTGCGCCGGCGCCGCCTCAGCCCATACAATCCCCG
>JANNHC010000593.1:0-10948 GCA_031404215.1 Acidobacteriota bacterium | reverse complement strand
CCTTGGTGGTGAAGAACGGATCGTAAATCCGGGAGAGCTGCTCAGGCGAGATGCCGGAGCCGGTGTCGCCAATCTCGACCGACGCGGAGGGGCCGGCTTCTCTCGTCACGATCGTCAGCCAGCCCCCCTTCGGCATGGCGTCACGCGCGTTGAGGAACAGATTCAAGAACACCTGCTGCAGTTTGTACTCGATGCCCTGGACGAGCAGCGGCGTGACGCTCAGCTCCTTGCGGACCTGGATTCGGCCGATGCGCAACTGGTGTTCGAGGAGCGCCAGCACGTCGTTGATGACGGCGTTCACGTCCACCGCCGAGCTGTCGGTCTGCGCCGGGCGCGCGAGGTTCAACAGTCCGTTCACGATCTTCGCGGCGCGGAACGTCTGACGCTCGATCTTCTCGAGGACCTTCGTCCTCGGATCGTCCGGCTCGGCCCCCTGCAGGAGCATCTGCGTGAAACTCGAGATGCCCGTGAGCGGGGTGTTGACCTCGTGGGCGACGCCGGCCGCGAGGAGGCCGATCGACGCCATCTTCTCGGAGATCTGGAGCTGTTCCTCGAGCTGGACGCGCGCCGAGATGTCCTCGATGATGACGATGGTTCCGGCGATCGCGCCGTCGGAGTCCCGAAGGGGGGTCGTCGCGACGTTGACGAGAAGACGCCTGGCGCCGCCGTGCCGCGTGATGAGCGGGACGCGGTAGAACGCGGCCCCCTCGGGCGACTCGCGACGCGCCGCGCGCAGGACTTCGAGAAACGCGGGCTCGAAAATCTCGTCGAGGCGGCGCGCGACCGCGTCCTCGTGGCGGACGCCGTAGAGCTCTTCGAGCCGGCGGTTCCATCGCACGATGCGATCGTCGCGATTGACGACCGCGAGGCCGTCGTTGAGCGATTCGAGGATGTTCTCGCTGAACTCGCGCATCCGCTCGAGCTCGTCAGCCTTGACCGTCAGCTGGCGATAGAGCCGCCCGTTTTCGAGCGCGGTGGCCGCCTGCGCCGCCACGGCGGCAAGCAGGGCCATATCCTCGGAGCTGAGCGGTTCGCTGCTCGCCTTGCGGCCGAGCGCCATGACCGCGATGGTGCCTTCCTTCGACACGCACGGCACGAAGTAGTGAATCCCGACCTCCCGCCAGAAATCAATTTCACGCCCGTCGATGCGGCGCTGGGCCAGTGGGTCGTCGAGCGACAGCGTGTGTCCCGCGATCAGCCTGGCGCCCGCCTCGGACATCCGGGGAAGCACGGGCGGCTGGCCCGCGAAGCCGATGTGCGCGATCGTGACAAACTCCCCTTCACGGCCGGTCGCGCCTGGCGCCAGCATGAGCGCCATGCGATCGACCACCAGCGTCTCCATGACACGATGCACGAGCCGCTCGCTCAGCCGCAGCAGGTCGAGGTCGCTGTTCAGATCGCGCGCGAACCCGACGAGCGCCCGGCGGTAATCGTACCGATCGCGGTAATACACGCGGTCGAGCGCGGTCTGGATGGCGTTCTTGACGGGGCGCGACAGCAGCACGACCACGAGCGTCGCCAGCAGCGCAATCACCGAATTGGGTTTGTCGCTCCCGCCGAGAAATGCGTCGCGCGCAAGCTTCAGCAGCACCGCGTAGATGGCCGCAATCGCGGCGAGCGCCGCGGCATAGACGAGCGCGCGCTTGATGATGACTTCGACGTCCATCAGCCGGTAATGCACAATGGCCGATGCGAAGGCGAGGGGAACGAGGCCCAGCAGAACGGCCGTGACATCCGCGCCGCGTACCGGCGTGAAGCCGAGCGCGTACGGCAGGGCGTACCCGAACACGAACGGGATCGCGCCGAATGCGGTGCCCCCGACAATCCACCGGAGCTGCCGGCGCGCGGTCACCGACCGCGCCCGCCCCAGCGCGCGGATCATGATCGCAAGACCGGCCATGAGCCCGAGTCCGAGACAGATCAGCTCGCCGCGTTCGACGAGCGTCAGAACGTTCGAGAACACCGTGCCTTGCTGCCGCACGCGCACGAGAGCGGCCACGCGCGCCGCGAAGAGCAGGAGCCCCGGCAGATACAACAGCGGCAGCGCGGTCCGTCCCGCCTCGGTGTGGGCCCAGCTGTCCGGCCGTTCGGGGAAGACCAGCGCGAAGTGCACGATGAGCGGCGGCAACAACAGCATGGCCGCCACGTCCGCCCAGTAAATCACCCAGTCGAGCCGGTCGAGCCGTCCGCTGAACGAAAACGCAAGGATGCCGAAGAACGCAATTGACAGCCAGAAGAAGTGCAGCGTCGCCTGGTTGTCCGGCCGGCGAAACCGCACGCCAGCGCCAACCAGCAGCGCAAAAATCCCGACCGGGGCGAGGACGTAGTACAAGCCTCGCGCGCCCGACGGGATCGGCGCGAGCGGCACCCTGAGAGTCTCGCGGGTCTCGGTGCGAAGGATCGTATACGTCAGCGACTCGGTGGCCGATGCGCGGTGCAGCCTGGCGACCACGTCGGCTGCCGAATCCACCGGCGCGCGGTCAACTTCCGCGAGGATGTCGCCGACGCGCACGCCGGCGCGCGCCCCGGGCGATCCGGCGGCAATTTCCTTCGCCACGACGACCCCTTCGGGGCTCGTGCTCCAGAGGACCCCGTCCTCAGACTCGCTCCATGTCGCCCGCACGTAGATGTTGGCCGCCGCGAGGCACAGCAACGCCACGACGACGGCCAACTGGGCCGTCAATCGACGCAAAGCGTGACCTCGCGTGCCGGTGTTCAACACATGCTCCGGTCTCAGGATTTGAACGCGTACGAACTGGTAGCGCAGCTCCGGGTAGCAAACCGCGTTCCCCGCCGGCGGCCGTATCCCTCGAGTTAATGCCTGATTTATCAGCAATTTCGAGGTAAGCCGGAGAAGATTTGACGCCATGTTCCAATGGCGTGGAGATCCGCTTCAAAAACTCGGATCCTGACTTTTTTACAAACAATTGTGCGCGCAGGCTCCCGGGGAGCGCGTTTACCCGGAACGGGCCGACGCGCGCTCAGAACCTCACGAGGAACCCGCCGACGATTCGCTTCGGCGGACGGACGACGAGCAGTTCGTCGTAGATGGATGCTGAATCGTTCGGATCGCGGAACAGGTTGCGGACGCCCAGCAACACTTCCCACTTCGTACTGCCCAGACCAAACGGCAGCGCCTGGTTGACCTGCACGTCGAATCGCCCGTCGAGACCGGTGTCCGACAGGGAGGCACTGCGCCGCGCATACCCGGAGTTCAATTTGTAGAGCACGAACACGCGCGTCGCGGTCTCCGGAATATCGGTCCGAATCGAGGTCGTGACATCGTGAATGTCCTCGTCTTGTGCGCGCGTCAGGCGACGAATCCACGGCCTCGCGTCGCCGAGTTCGCCAAAGGAGTTCCAGTGGCCATGCGTGAGGGTGTAGTCCACCGACCCGCTCAGTCGCTTCGACGCGACCGAGCTCAAGCGCACGCCCCACCCCTGCGCATCCACGGACCCGGCCGTGGCGACGTAGTAGTGGCCCACCGATCGCGTGCCCGACGGCGATCGCATGCCGAAGATCGTCATCCCCTGGTCCTGGACGCCCTGGAAAAACCGCCGGACGCCAATTGTGTACGACGTCCCCAGATCGTGTTCGAACAGGAGGTCGAGGTACCGCGCCCGTTCCACCCGCAGATTACTTCCTGTGAGCGGTGAGAAGGTGCGTTCGGGTGGCAGCCACGGACCCGCCACGGCGGGCGCAAGGAACTCCTCGGCCCCCGGCGCGATCATCCGCTGCGCAAGCACGGCCGTGACTCGCGTGCCCTTCGCCGGCTCGAGAGTCAGGCCCGCGCGCGGGCTGAATACGCCAGGCTGCAGGAGATAGTCGTAGCGCGCATACCGGCCGCCGTACTCGAACGACACACCAGGGCCGACGGTCCAGCGGTCAATCGCATAAATCTCGCCGACGTTCCGGCTCCCGGCGCGCACCGCCGCGAGCGCGACCGGGTTGCCGCCCTGATATTCCTGCGTGCTGTACGAGAGGCCGAGGTCGTACGAGTGGGCCCCCTTGCGCGTGGAGACGAACGAGCCCGCGACGATCCACGAGGACAAGTCTCCCTCGCTCATCGCCGCCCGCAGCGCCCAGTCGCCCGCGGTTGTCGGTGCGCCGATCGCCAGGTACGCCACACCGCGCGGGAGGATGCCGCCGGAGAACCGCTCATCGGGGCCGAAGGCGCCGGTCGTCAGGAGGTTCACCTCACCGGTGAACGGGAGATCGGGAAAAAAGGATCCGGCCACGGACGCATTCTGGCTCTTGCGGCCGACGTCCCCATCGTCGGGAATATTGCCGTCGTCTTCCACAATCGCGACCGTGCTGGCCGACTTCAGGATGCTTCGCGTGAGGTGACGCAGCCGCCACGCCGTGTCGGTGTGCGCGTGATCGGGGTCGTCCGCCTCCAGGGCGCGCGGTTCGACCGACGGCAGCCCGAACCCCGCGGCGAGGATCGGACGCGTCGCAACGAGGTCGGCCGTACGACCGGTGGTGGCGACGGCGCCGTCGAGCCGGCGCAGCTGCAGCCGGTAGACAGCGGTCGCGCTCGCACCGACGCGCACGTTCTCACGCCGCGACGCCGCAAAGCCGGCAAGATGCGCGCGCAGCGTGTAGTCGCCGGCGGGGAGTTTGTGGAGCGAGAACCGGCCCTGCGCGTCAGTGACGGTCGCGGCGGTGGCGACGCCGAGCGCCGAGACCATCGCGCCCGGGAGCGGTCCGCCGCGTTCGTCGTTGACCGTGCCGTCGATGGTGCCGCTGACGATGGCCCGAACGGTCAGGAACTCAGGAGTACGAAGAGCGGGGCGCTGCTGGGCCCGAACGGACGATGGCACGGCCGCGGCGATCACCGCCAGAAGCCCAGCCGCCGAGAGCACGCGATTCATGCGTCCCATGGCTCCTCCGTTACGAACCCACAACCGTGAACGTGACGTCGCGCGACAACGATTTACGTGACATCAAGTCGGTGACGGTGATCCCCAGCCGGTATTCGCCTTCCTGAAACGACGACAGCAGAATCCCCTGCCCCGCGAGAATCGGGCCGACGGCAGGGTCGAACCCCGCTCCCATGAGCCCCGGCCTGAACCGCTGCGGCGTGGTGCGCGTGATGTATTGCTCACCCGCGCGGGCCGGCGGATGATCGCCGCCCGCGACGGCGTTCCCACCTCGCGACGCGCCGTCCTTCCGAAACAGATGGTAGTCCACCTCGACGTCAAAACTCTTCTGCGGCGACACCGTCGGGTTATAAATCAGGAACACGACAATCAGTTCTCGATCCTGCCGGAATGCCGTGACCGCGGCCCGGTGCACTTCATTCGATCCAATGACGTACGGGCGCTCGAGCACGTCGTCGCCGGTCACCGGAATGCCCAGCTCGTCGATGCGATCAGCGAGCATGATGCTGCTCGTCGTGAGCTCGCCCGTCCAGAAGTCCGGAACCGTGAGCGGCTGCTTCAGGACGGCACCTTTGAGACGCCGCTCGGAGTCGAGAGGATCCGCCGATCGCTCCCTCAGCGCCACATACACGTCATAGTCGCCCGGCCCGACCGCAAATCCACGCGTGATACGAAGGGGCTGGCCCGCCGGACCGCTGAAATTCACCGGAAAAATGATGTCGAACGGATAGCGCACGAGGCTGCCCGGGTCGAGCGGCCCCTGTGCATCACGGCGTGCCGCGCGCACGTACATGAGCCCGTTCGCCGCCGACACGCTCGACCGATCGATGGTGACCGTGAACGGCACGAATGTGCCGGTCTGGGCCTTGAAAAAATCGTGAGTCCACGCGATGGAGAAATCGGACGAAGCCCGCCCCGACATGGCGGCATCCGCGAGGCTCAGCAGCGCTTCAGTTTCGCGCCTCCGTGCCTCGTCCAGTCGTTCCTGAGACCGCCGGTCGAACTGGTTCTGCCCGGACGCGTCGGCGGCCCCCACGAAGCAGGCGAGCAGCACCGCCGCGGCGGCCGCTCGCCGCCGCAACCGCGCCCGGCCCATGAAGAACATGATGAACGCGACGTGCTCTGGTTTCCGGCGCATGAAGCTGATATATCGAGTTGATAATAGGCGACCTCCCCCGCCAAGTCAAAGCCGCGGACCTGGGCGGGTCCGCTGCTCCTGGTCGGGCCAGACCGCGGCTGCCTGGCAGGCTATGCGCGCCGGTTTCAGGATTCGCGTTGCGGCCTCACGTCATGCCGGTCGGTGTTCGGCAGAACGTGGGCCCGCGGCGGGTGATATCATCACCGGCTTATGGCTCGCGTACCCAAACTCCTGGACGTGAGCGTGTCGCTCGCCGCAGGCATTCCCGCGTATCCCGGGAACCCCGAGTTCGAGTTGCAGCCCATCAAGCGCATCGCGGACGGTGGCAGCTCCAACGTGTCGAAGCTCGTCATGGGCACGCACACCGGCACGCACGTCGACGCTCCAAAGCACTTCTTTGACGACGGCGCCGGCGTGGACGCGCTCCCGCTCGACCTGCTGCTCGGCCGCGCGCGCGTGGTCGAGATCACGAAGCGCGGCGGCATTGGTCGCGAGGAGCTCGCCGCCGCGGGCCTGCGCGAAGACATCCGCGTGCTGCTCAAGACGTCGAACTCCGCGCTGTGGAACGGCGGGGGGTTTCACCAGGACTATACGTACCTGACCGAAGACGGCGCGCGCTATCTCGTTGACCAGGGCGTCAAGGTCATCGGAATCGACTACCTCTCGGTCGAACAGTTCAAGAAGCCGGGCGCGCCCGCGCATCGCGCGTTGCTCTCGCAGTCGGTCGTCATCATCGAAGGGTTGAACCTCTCGGAAGCGGAGCCGGGAATGTACGAGCTGTACTGCCTGCCGCTGCGTATCGCAGGCGGCGACGGCGCGCCGGCCCGCGTAGTCTTGAAGCGCTAACGCGTCCGCCTGAAGGACGGGGCGCGGGTTGAAGGGTTGAGGAACATCACGTGCTGGACGATGTGCTCGTCATGGTACTGGCGGGAGGGGTCGGCGAACGGCTGTACCCCCTCACGAAGGAACGCGCAAAGCCCGCGGTCTATTTCGGCGGGCCCTACCGCATCATCGACTTCACGCTGAGCAATTCCATCAACTCTGGCCTGCGCAAGATTTTCATCGCGCTCCAGTACAAGTCGCTCTCGCTCAGCCGGCATCTTCGCATGGGGTGGAACGTCGTGGCCGACGAGCTCGGCGAGTTCATCGAGATTCTGTCCCCGCAGAAGCGCGTCGGTGAACACTGGTACCGCGGCACGGCTGACGCCGTCTACCAGAACCTTTATTCCATCCTGCGCGAAAACCCGCGACAGCTGATCGTCCTGTCCGGTGACCACGTCTACAAGATGGACTACGCGAAGATGCTGCGGTTCCATCGCGAGCGCGGCGCGGGCGCCACGCTCGCGGCGATTGAGGTCCCGTCGGAAGAGGCACAGCGCTTCGGCGTGCTGGAGCTGGACGGGGAACGCCTGACGGGCTTTCTGGAGAAGCCGACGAACCTGCCGGCGGGTGGACAGGTGCTCGCCTCGCTCGGCATCTACATCTTCGACATGGACGTGCTGGTTCCAGCGCTCGAAGAGGATGCGCGGCATAACTCGACGCACGATTTCGGCAAGGACATCATCCCCGCGCTGATTTCCAAGGTCCCGGTCTACGCCTATCGGTTCTACGACGAGAACAAGAAATCCGCCAAGTACTGGCGCGATATCGGGACCCTGGACGCGTACTACGACGCCAACATGGACCTGTGCCATGTGAATCCCGAATTCAACCTGTATGATCCCGAGTGGCCGCTGCGGACCTACCAGGTCCAGGCGCCGCCCGCGAAGTTCGTGTTCGCGGACGAGGGGCGCCGCTGCGGACAGGCCCTCGATTCGATCATCTCCGCCGGCTGCATCATTTCCGGCAGCCGCATCTCGGGCAGCGTGCTGTGTCCGAATGTGCGGGTGCACAGCTTCTGCGATATCGAGCAGAGCATCCTGATGCCGGGGGTGCGCGTCGGCCGTCACGCGCGCATCCGCCGCGCAATCGTGGATCGGGACGTCTTCGTTCCCCGCGGCGCGCTCATCGGATTCAACGCCGAGGAAGATCGACGCCGCCACACCGTCAGCGACAGCGGCATCGTCGTCGTCACCACCGACGATGAGCCGTTCATCGGGGAGATCACCCCGGAGGCGCTCAAGAACGAGGCCGAGTTCGACAAGAGGGGAGCCGAAAAATAGGTTCTGCAGTGGTTCTACGGGGTTTCGTTCAGGAGACGCGACATTGAAAATCCAGGCGGTGAAAGGGCGCGAGATTATCGACTCGCGCGGGAATCCGACGGTTGAAGTTGACGTCACGCTCGAGGGTGGGGCGTTCGGGCGGGCGGCGGTGCCGTCGGGCGCGTCGACGGGACAGCGCGAAGCGCTCGAGCTGCGTGACGGCGACAAGAAACGGTATCTCGGAAAGGGCGTCACGAAGGCGGTCTCGCATGTGAATGGTGAGATCGCGAAGGGGCTCGCGGGGCGCGATGCCGATCAGCGCGCGGCCGACACCTTCATGATCGAGCTCGATGGGACGTCGAACAAGGGGCGTCTCGGAGCAAACGCGCTGCTGGGCGTGTCGATGGCGCTCGCGCGCGCGAACGCGGCGGCGCTCGGCATCCCGCTCTACACGCATGCGGCGACGCTCTATGGCGCGGCCGCCGGCACGCTGCTCCCGGTGCCGATGATGAACATCCTCAACGGCGGCGCGCACGCGGACAGCAGCGTCGATTTTCAGGAGTTCATGGTGATGCCGGTCGGCGCGGCGTCGTTTGCGGAGGCCGTCCGCTGCGGCGCCGAAATCTTCCATACGCTCCGCGGCATCCTCAAGAAGAAGGGGCACTCGACCGGCGTCGGAGACGAAGGCGGGTTTGCTCCGAGCCTTTCGTCCAACCAGGAAGCGGTGGACGTCGTGCTCGAAGCCGTGGTGCAGGCCGGCTACAAGCCGGGCGATACGGTGTACGTCGCGCTGGACGTCGCGTCCAGCGAACTGTGGAACGAGGACACGAAGACCTACGAGTTCAAGAAGTCGAAGGACAAGACGCGCACGGCCGACGAGATGGTCGCGCTGTATGAAGACTGGGTCCGGCAGTACCCGATCATTTCGATCGAAGACGGCCTCGCCGAGGGCGACTGGGACGGTTGGAAGACGCTGACGAAGGCGCTCGGCGGCCGGGTGCAGCTGGTCGGCGACGACGTGTTCGTGACGAACCCGGAGATCCTGCGCCGGGGAATCGCCGAAGGGATCGCCAACGCCCTCCTCGTGAAGCTCAATCAGATCGGCACCGTCAGCGAGACGCTCGACGCGGTGGCGATGGCGCGCGATGCCGGATACAACAGCGTCATCTCCCATCGATCCGGCGAGACGGAAGACACGACGATCGCGGACCTCGCGGTGGCGACCAGCGCCGGGCAGATCAAGACCGGCTCGGCGAGCCGCACGGACCGCGTCGCGAAGTACAACCAGTTGCTGCGCATCGAAGAGGCGCTCGGATCGGCCGGACGCTACGCCGGCAGAGCCGCCATCCGGCAGCTCGGACGACACTGATGTACAAAGTCGTTCTCCTCCGTCACGGAGAAAGCACCTGGAACCAGGAAAACCGGTTCACGGGATGGACCGACGTCGATCTTTCCGAGAAGGGCCTGGCGGAGGCCGCGGAAGCCGGGCGGCTGCTGAAGGCAGGCGGGTACACGTTCGACCTGGCATTCACATCAGTCCTGAAGCGGGCGATTCGCACGCTCTGGATTGCGCTCGACGCGCTCGATTTGATGTGGATTCCGGTCACGAAGAACTGGCGGCTCAACGAGCGGCATTACGGAGGGCTTCAGGGGTTGAACAAGGCGGAAACTGCCGCGAAGCACGGCGAGGCGCAGGTGAAGGTCTGGCGCCGGAGCTACGACATGCCGCCCCCGCCGCTCACGCCGGGGGACGAGCGTGACGCGGGCCGCGACCCGCGCTACGCGAAGCTGCGGCGCGATGATGTCCCGCTGACCGAATCGTTGAAGGACACCGTCGCCAGGTTCCTGCCCTACTGGCACGACACGATCGCGCCAGCCATCAAGTCCGGCCAGCGCGTACTGATCACGGCACACGGCAACAGCCTGCGGGCACTGGTCAAATACCTGGACGACGTGCCCGACAGCGATATCGTCGAGTTGAATATTCCAACGGGAATTCCGCTCGTCTACGAACTCGATGAGCACCTTCGGCCGATCCGCCACTTCTACCTTGGAGATCCTGAAGCGGCGGCACGCGCGGCCGCGCGCGTCGCCGCGCAGTCGGCGGCGAAGAAATAGCCCGCGATCACCGATCGAGCGTGCGCATTCCGGCTTCGGGCTAACGATCGCCGGCGACGTGCGCGACACGATCCGGACGCGTCACAACAGCCGCCGGACCGAGGACGCTTCGGCTTCAGGAATGCCTGGAGCTGCGCGTCAAGGACGTCGACTTCGACCTCAATCGGCTGCTCGTGCGGCGTGGGAAGGGCCAGAAGGATCGGCGGACGATGCTTCCCGGGGTGGTCAAGGAGGTGTTGCCGATCGTCTAGCCAGACAGATAAACACCAATCACCAAAGGAAACTCTATGAGCGGCCGAGTCGCCCGCGGTGGTCTCGTCCTGGGAGGGATCCTCCTGATCGCCGTCGCGGACTTCTTCAGCGGGGTCGAGGTACGCACGTTCCCTCTCTATTACGCGCCAATCTCGCTCGCGGCATGGTACTTCGGTCGGGCTGGGTCGGTGGCAGCGGCGTCCCTCTGCGCACTCGCCTGGTTTGAGTCCAACCAGCTCGCCGGCCTGCAGTTCTCTCATCCGGCGATCTGGGTTGCGAATACGATCGTGCAAGGCGCCTCGTTCGCGATCGTAGGGTTACTGGTGGCCAGCCTGAAGCTCGCTCTATCGCGCGAGCGCGCCCTGAGCCGGATCGATCCCCTGTGCCGCTTACTGAACAGTCGGGCTTTCTACGAG
>JANNHC010000592.1:0-3886 GCA_031404215.1 Acidobacteriota bacterium | reverse complement strand
GTGAAGAATTATTTCGTCGAGCAGAACATGGAGCTGACGCGGGAAAGCGTGGCCGCGCTGAAGGCAATGAAAATCTCGGGACACTAGCGTTGATGCTCGGGGTGCGTGCGCCCTTCGTATGCCGGAAGGAACAGCTCGCGGCGGCCCGATCGCGGTTGACAGTTGCCGGTGGGCATTCGAGAATGCGCCTATGAAGGCCCTGTGGTCCTGCCTCTGGGCCCTGATTGCCGGCGCGATGCTCGGCCACCTGACCGCGGCGCCTGCCGGCCAGGAGGGACCCGCACACGCGCGCCGCGTCGATTTCAGCTACCAGATCCGCCCGCTGCTCTCGGATCGATGCTTCCGCTGCCATGGGCCGGACGCCGGCAAGCGGAAAGCGAAGCTCCGCCTCGACATGCGCGCCGGTGCCCTGAAGGCGCTGCCAGAAATCGGCAAGGGATGGGCGGTCGTCAAGCCGGGCGACCCGGAGAAGAGCGAGCTCATACGACGTATCTTCACCGATGACGACGACGACCGAATGCCGCCGCCGGATTCGCATCTCTCGCTATCGCCGGCGGAGAAGGCGCTCCTCGAGCGATGGGTCGTCGAAGGAGCTGATTACCGGCCACACTGGTCGCTCGTGCCGGTCCACGCGGCGGACGTGCCGAAGCCCGCTGGCGGAACCGCGCTCGCCAATCCGATCGACGCCTTCGTACGCGCGCGCCTGGAGGACGAGGGACTCACGCCCGCGCCGCAGGCCCCGCCCGGGATCCTCATCCGGCGCCTCGCGTTCAACCTCACCGGCCTGCCCCCGACGCCTGCAGAAATCGATGCGTTCGAGGCGGACCGATCGCCGGGCGCGTATGCACGCGTTGTGGATCGCTACCTGGCGTCGCCGGCCTATGGCGAGCGGATGGCGATGGACTGGCTCGACCTCGCTCGGTACGCTGACACGTACGGGTATCAGGCGGACGTGGATCGCGACATGTCGCCGTATCGCGACTGGGTTATCCGCGCGTTCAACGACAACCTGCCCTATGACCAGTTCCTCACGTGGCAGCTCGCGGGCGATCTCCTGCGGAATGCCACGACCGAGCAGCGAATCGCAACCGCCTTCAACCGGTTGCACCGGCAGACGAACGAAGGGGGCAGCATCGAGGAGGAATTTCGCACCGAGTACGTTATTGACCGCGTCAACACATTCAGCACCGCGATGCTCGGTCTGACGATGGAGTGCGCCCGCTGCCACGACCACAAGTTCGATGCGATCACGCAGCGCGACTATTTCTCGATGTTCGCGTTCTTCAACAATATCGACGAGTCCGGCCTCTACTCGCATTTCACGAGCGCCACGCCGTCCCCGTCGCTGCTGCTCTGGCCGCCAGAGAAAAAAATTCCGCACGATCTGGTGCAGGCGCGAATCGCCGCCGCCGAAGCCGGCCTGGAGGCCACGTCGCGCGCCGCGCGCCCGGCGTTCCACGCCTGGATCGGGACGACGCCCGGGACGGCGCGCGTGATTCCGCCCGTTCCGATCGCGCACCTCGAATTCAACACCGTGACCGGCGATACGACGCCCGACCGCGTCTCGACCGTCGGCGCCCAGCTGGTGGACGGCCCGATCCTGGTCCCTGACGACCCCGGGCCCGGCAGATCGAACGGCGCGCTCAAGTTCAGCGGCGACAACCAGGTCGTGCATCCCGGAGTGCGGCAGTTTTCGCGCACGGACCCGTTCTCCCTGAGCCTCCGTCTCAAGCCGGTCACCACGCAGGACCGCGCGATTCTCGTGCACCAGTCTCGCGCGTGGTCCGATGCCGGCAGCCGTGGCTTCGAGCTCACGCTCGAACACGGCCGCCCCTTCTTCGGGCTCATTCATTTCTGGCCCGGCAACGCGATCGCCGTGCGAGCGAAGCGGCCGCTGCCGCTCAATGCGTGGTCACGCCTGGTCGTGACCTACGACGGATCGAGCCGCGCGTCAGGGATGCGGCTGTATCTCAACGGCCTGCCACTCGCGGCCGACGTCGTCCGGGACCATCTCTACAAGGACATCGGCTACGGCCCGGCAACGGGCGATCGCTCGTCGGAATCGCATCCATTCGCCATCGGCGCCCGTTTCCGCGACAGCGGTTTCAAGGACGGATCGATCGACGATCTCCAGGTGTTTGACACGTGCCTGACGACGGCGGAGGTCGTGTCGGCGGTTCGGCTCGACCGCCGCGACGGGGCGGCGTTCGGGCACTTCCTCGCTCGACAGCATCCGCCGTCTGTGGCGGCGCTCGCCGAGCTCCGACGTCTTCGCGAGGAGGAGAACGCGCTCGTCTCCAACACACCGGAGATCATGGTGATGGAAGAGCTGCGCCGGCCGCGCCCGGCGCATTTGCTCAAGCGCGGCGCCTACGACGCGCCGGGTGAGATCGTGCCGCGCGACACGCCCGCCAGTCTGCCGGCGTTCCCGAAGAACCAGCCCCGAAATCGGCTCGGCCTGGCGCACTGGCTCACCGACCGTACGAATCCGCTCGCCGCGCGGGTGGTGGTCAATCGCATCTGGCGCATGCACTTCGGCCGGGGCCTCGTCGCGTCGCAGGAGGATTTTGGCAGCCAGGGCAGGCTGCCCTCGCATCCGGTGCTCCTCGACTGGCTCGCCGCCACGTTCATGGATAGCGGCTGGGACATCAAGACGCTCCACACGCTCATCGTCACATCGGACACGTTTCGCCAGGCGTCCCGGCCGGTCACCGTGAACGCCGGGCGGGATCCTGGCAACGAACTGCTCACCCGCGGTCCGAAGATCCGGTTGATGGCCGAACAGGTGCGCGACAACGCGCTCGCGGCCAGCGGGCTTCTCACGCGCACGATCGGCGGTCCGAGCGTGAAGCCGTATCAACCCGCCGGCCTCTGGGAACAGTCCGGCACCGGGAAGACGTACAAGCAGGACACGGGGGACAACCTCTACCGCCGCAGCCTTTATACGTTCTGGCGCCGCACGTCGCCGCCGCCGTCGATGGTCACGTTCGACGCGGTGTCCCGGGAGGTCTGCACCGCCAGGCGCGATGTGACCGCCACGCCGCTCCAGTCGCTCGTGCTGCTCAACGATCCCCAATTTGTCGAGGCCGCGCGCGTGCTCGCCGAGCGCCTGCTGCAACGTTTTCCGAACAACGCGCCAGCCCGGCATCGCGAAGCGTTTCGGGCGCTGATCGGCCGGACCCCCGATGCCACGGAAGCAGGCATCCTCTCCCGGCTCTTCGACGAACAGCGGGATCTGTTCGCCTCGCACGCCGGCGATGCCGCGAAGCTGCTCGCGGTCGGCGAGTCGGCGTGGGACAAGACGCTGCCGCCGGCCGAGTTTGCCGCGACCGCGATGGTCGTGAACGGGATCATGAACTTCGATGAGTTCCTGGTGATCCGATGACGAATGACCCAACTTGCCGCCAGTGCACCGGCGCGCTCCCATCGACGGGACTGTCGCGCCGCCGCCTGCTCAACCGGTTCGGGATGGGCCTCGGCGGCATCGCGCTCGCCAACATCGTGAACCCCGCGCGGCTGCTCGCCTCCCATGCCGGGGGGCCGGCCGGCCAGGACCGCGGCGTCCTCGGCGGCCACCTTCATCACCCGGCGAAGGCGAAACGTGTGATCTACCTGTTCATGGCCGGCGGGCCGTCGCAGATCGAAACGTTCGACCACAAGCCCGTGCTGATTGGGCGCAACGGGGAGCAGCTACCGGACTCCGTACGGCAGGGCCAGCGTCTGACCGGCATGTCGGGCAATCAGTCGTCGTTGCCGCTGGCGGGCTCGCAGTTCGGGTTCGGGCAGCACGGCCGCTCCGCCACCTGGGACTACCTCCAGAACCACCGGACCGCGCAGGGCGTCGCCCGCTCCACCGAGGCGCATGTCCTAGATCGTGGAGAGCTCG
>JANNHC010000591.1:0-1659 GCA_031404215.1 Acidobacteriota bacterium | reverse complement strand
CCCTGGCGGGGATGATCGACGAGTTCCGCTATCTGAAGGTGTCGCTCGCCGTCGTGCTGATGGTCGTGGGAGTGAAGATGATCACCCACGTGTGGCTGAAGACACTGATGGGGCAGCACTTCAATCTCTATCTCCTGGCCGCCGTCCTGCTTATCCTGGCCGGTGGCGTCGTTGCGTCGCTGCTGGCGTCACGGCGGGAGCGGGGGCTGAAAAAACATCCTTCGTAGGGCGGGTTCGTGCTGTCGTAGCGCTCCGATTCAGACCTCGGCGCGCAACGCTCGGCGCTCCAGCCAGCCGTGCACCTGCAGATAGAACGTCGGAAGCACAAGCAGGGTGAAGAGCGTGGACGTAGCCAAGCCCCCGATCATGACCACCGCGAGCGGACGTTCGATCTCGGTGCCGTGCAGGCGCAGCACCAGCAACGGGAGCAAGCCCAGTGTCGCGGTCCCGGCCGTCATCAGTTTGGGTCGTACTCGACCGATGCTTGCCTCGCGCACAGCCTCCGGGAGGCTTCGGCCTTCAACCAGCAATCCTCGCGTCTGCGTCACGAGGACCAGGCTGTTCTGTACCGCGATTCCGAACAGTCCAATCAGCCCCACGAGCGACGAGACGTTCCACGTCTCCCCAGCCAGCACCAGCGCCAGAATTCCGCCGACGAAGGCGAACGGGACCGTGCCAAGAATCAATCCGGCCTCAACGGCCGAACCGAGGGCCACGAGCAGCAGGACAAACACGCCAAAAAGGGCAGCGCCGATCGCCATGGTCAGGGCGCGCGAAGCTCGATCCTGACTCTCGACCCGGCCGCCGAGGTCGAAGAAGTACCCGGCAGGCAGCTGCAGTGATTCCGCCAGGATCTGTCTGACCTCCGCAGCCGTGCTGCCCAGGTCACGGCCGCTCACAGAGGCCTCGACCGCGATGCGACGAGTACCGGCCTCGCGGCGGATCGCCGCCGGGCCAAACGTCTGGGTGACTTCCGCGAGCTGGCCCAACGGAATTCGAGTGCCGTCGTGGCCATCGACCAAGAGCGTGCGAATGGCGTCGAACGTGTCCCGACGATCGTCCCGAAGCCGCACCACGAGATCGAAGCGCCGCTGCCCGATCCAGATTTGCGAAGCCTCCTGGCCCACAAGTCCGATCCGCACAGCTCGAATCACGTCGCCAGGTGCCAGGCCGACCCGTGCCGTGGCGTCCCTGTTCACCGAGATTTGGAGCTGGGGGAGCCCCGTGAGCTGCTCCGCGCGAAGGTCAGCGATCCCGTCAACACCCCTGATGAGTTCCTCGGCTTGCTCAGCAAGTCGCGAGAGCGTGTCGAGATCTGGCCCGAAGATTCGAACGGAGAGATCAGCCGGCGTGCCGCCGAGCCCTTCGTCGATCCGCATGCCGAGCGGTGTCGTGAACAGGACGGTCATGCCAGGCAGCCCTTCCAATTGCTCGCGCATGTCCGCCTCGATGTCTTCGAGCGCTCGTCCGCGCTCCGGCTTGAGAACAACCAGTACGTCGGACACCGTGTGCGGCATCGATCTTCGGTTCGCTCAGCCCGCCCAGTTCTCCGCACGACGTCGTCGACTTCGGGCACGCCGCGCAGCACGTCCTCCACCCGATGATTCAATCGGTCGACTTCATCAAGCGCCGCCTCGGCCGGCAGCACAGTCTGCAGGA
>JANNHC010000590.1:0-1567 GCA_031404215.1 Acidobacteriota bacterium | reverse complement strand
CACGATGACTGCCGACAGGCGGTTTCTCGACTGGGCCCGCCGCATCGGCGACGCATATATAGAAGAAGTCCTGCCGAACAACTTCGACGTCCCCGGGATGCGGTGGGACTTCGCGGCGCACTCGGGCGATCGCCGGCTGCGACTCCGCGACCACGGCAACGAGACCGTCGTCGGCCTCACGCTGCTGTTCGCGCTCGAGCACCAGCTCGGATCGGATCGTGAGCCACGATACCGCGCCGCGGTGCAGCGCATGCTCGACCGCATCCTGGCGTCTGCCGCTCCGGACGGGATGCTCTACAACGAGGTGGACGGACAGACGCTCGCGCCGATCGACACGCGTCTGTCAGACAACTGGGGCTATGTTTACGGCGCCGTCTACACCTACTACCAGGTGACCGGCGACACGAAGTACCGCGACGCCGTGCGCCGCGTGCTCGCCAGCCTGCCGAAGTACCGCAACTACGTGTGGGAACCCGGACGAAGTCTACCGCTCGGATCGTTCGACGGCTACGCGGACTCGATCGAAAGCGCGATCTACCTGGTCAACCGGGAGCCGGTCCCCGAGGCGCTCGCGTGGATCGACTCCGAAATGCAGGTGATGCTCGGGATGCAGCGCGCCGACGGCCACATCGAAGACTGGTACGGCGAAGGGAATTTCAATCGGACGGCGCTGCTCTACGCGTATATGAAGAGTCGAGGCGTCCGCCCCGCGCGCTGGGAGCCGGGCGTGCGGGTCGGCGCCGCCACCGACGGCACACGTCTCGTCGTGTCCCTCACCACGCCCGCGCCACGGCGCATCCAGTTCGATTATGCCCGGCACCGGCGCGTGCTGAACCTGCAGCAGAACCTCGTGCGCCTGAACGAGTTTCCCGAGTGGTTCACCGTGGACGAGAACACGCTTTATCGGATCGGACGCGCCGGCACGCCGGGCGAGATCCGCCTCGGGTCCGAGCTGATCGCTGGCATCGTGCTCGACGCGGGCGAGTGGGTCATCGAACGAGCGACTGACTGAACAACCCATCTCGAACATGTCTCGACGGGTTGCGGCAGATGGTGATCGCCGGCGCTAAGACTCCAACGCCTTGCGGCGTCCGCGGCGTCACTGGCCGGCCATCTCCTCCAGCCGCAGCGCCAGGTGTTCGATTGCGTCGAGGTGCGCGAGCTTGTCGCGCCATGGCGCCGGGATCGCATCAACGCCGTAGAATGCCCCGGCAATCTGACCGTACACCGCTCCCGTCGTATCCGCATCGTCTCCGAGATTGACCGCCAGCAGCGCGCCATGATCGAACGAGGTGCTCCTGGCGAACGCCCACAGCGCCGCTTCAAGGGAGTCCACGACGTAGCCGGTGCCACGGACGTCGGGCGGCTCGCGATGCAGGAAGGAGCCGGCGGCGATGTCGTGGATTTTCGGTGCGAGCGGCTCGCGGGCCCAAAGCCCAGGGACCGGTGTGAAAAGCGGCGCGAGCAGGTCTTTCTTTGATTTGCCCTGCAGCGCCCCAAGGATCAGGCCTGCCATATAGCGGCACGCGTCGATCGCTTCCGGTGCGCCATGAGTCGTGCGTGAGCT
>JANNHC010000589.1:0-4710 GCA_031404215.1 Acidobacteriota bacterium | reverse complement strand
ATCCGATCCATGAGAGACGAGGCCGGATGCAGCGGACAGACCGTCGTCGGCTGCGTGCCCTTGACGAAGTACTCGGTGTAAATCATCGAGCGATCTTCGGTGAACCCGTCGCGGTTCACAACCTCGACGTGATCGCAGCTGCCGTTGGGCAGCTTGCCGGACACGCGGCAGACATTCACCGTCGTGATGTTGGCGGGCTTGGCGATCCAGTCCGGCTTGTGCCCCCTGGTCGCCACCTTCATGAAGCCGGCCCAGACCGGCACCGCTAACTCGCCGGCGTATCCGTTGGCGATAATCGTGGCCGGTTGATCGAAGCCGATCCACACACCCGTCACCAGGCGCGGCGTGTACCCCACGAACCACGCGTCAACGTAGTCGTTCGTCGTACCGGTCTTGCCGGCCGCCGGCAGCACGAAACCGGACTGCCGCGCGCGATACGCCGTGCCCGAGTTGATGACGTCGGCGAGCATGCTCGACATCAGGAACGCCGTGGCCTCGGTAATCGCGCGGTGCGACTTCCCCAGATCCTGGAACAAGACATTGCCGTCGCTGTCTTCCACGCGGCGGATCAGCACCGGCTGTCGCACGGTGCCGCCGTTCGCGAACGCCCCGTATGCCGCGGTGAGGGACATCAGCGTGACGTCGCTGGAGCCGAGCGCGAGCGACGGCACGCTGGGAGGTGTGCCGACGTTCAGGCGCTCCGCGTATCCGACGGCCTTCGGTATACCGACCGAATTGAGCAGCTGCACCGCCGCGCGGTTGCTCGAGGTGCGCAGCCCGGTCCGCAAGGTCATCGAGTTGGCGCTCGAATGTTCGTCCTCGGGGACCCAGCCGCCCTGCGGCGTGGCAATCGGTTCGTTCAGCCCCGTGATCACGGACGCCGGCGAGTAACCCGCCTCGAGCGCCGCCGCATAGACGAACGGCTTGAACGCCGAGCCGGACTGCCGCTTGGCCTGGACCGCCCGGTTGAACCGGCTGTCTTCAAAATCGCGGCCACCAACCATCGCGCGCACGTGGCCGGTGGTTGGATCCATCGCCAGCAGCGCCCCCTGCAGGTACGCCGGCAGCTCCCCTTCCTTCACGGGTGTCTGCTTGCCGCGACGCGGATGCTTGTATCCGGGGCGGCGCTCGATGTCGGCGAGGCCCTTCTCCACCAGTGCCTCGGCCGCCTGCTGCAGCTTCGCGTCAAGCGTCGTGTAAACGCGCAGGCCTCCCTGGTAGACGCGCTGCCAGCCGAACTTGTCCACCAGCTCGCGGCGCACCTGCTCCTTGAAATACAGTCCCGCCGATTCGTGGATCTCGAGGCCGTTCACGAGCGTGACGGCTGACCGCTTCGCCGTATCCGCTGTCGGTTGATCGATGGCCCCCGTCGAGACCATCGCGTGCAGCACGACGTTGCGGCGCGCGACGGCGCGCTCCAGATTCACGAGCGGCGCATAACTCGACGGCGACTGGATGAGGCCTGCCAGCAGCGCCGCCTCTGCCACGGCGAGTTCACTCGCAGGTTTTCCGAAATAGCCTCGGGCCGCCGCCTCGACGCCGTACAGCCCGCCGCCGAAGTAAACCTTGTTGAGATACAGCTCGAGGATCTCGTTCTTGTCGTACATCTTTTCGATGTACGCGGCGAGAATGACCTCCTTCAACTTCCGGCGGTAGGTCTTGTCGCGTGTGAGGAAACTCTGCCGCGCCAGCTGCTGGGTAATCGTGCTGCCGCCTTCTGCGCGCCGCCCTTCCTCGAAATTCCGGACGACTGCCGCGGCCACCCGCACGGCATCGACCCCGCTGTGCTCATAGAAGCGCTGGTCTTCAATCGAGACGACGGCCTTGATCAGAATGGGGGAAATCTTCCCGAGCGGTACTTCGAGCCGCTGTTCCTTGAAGATCGTGAAAGCCGGCGTGTCCGCTCCGTCAAAGATGGTCGTCGCTTGCGCCATGTCCCCGAGGGCTCTGAGCGCTGTCTTGTTCGGGAGCCCTGCCGTCAGCTCATAGCTGAACCAGGCGGCCCAGCCACCGGACAGGAAGACAAGCACGGCGACGGCCGCGACGACCGCCAGCAGTGTGCGTGGACGACCGGCGAGGGCGTTATGGATGAACTCGAAGCGTGGACGGCTGAGGAACATCGATCAGTACCGCACGCAAAAGAAAGGCCCGAGTGTGACTATGCCGGCGCGTGGCCGAACGCGGCGAGTCAACTGTCGCTATCGTAATCCTGTTTCGATTTCTGTGGCCGAGATTCCAGACGGACCCGGTCAACTTCTGAGTATTTACTAATAAAAACCGTCAAGACCCCCGAGGCACTCCGCTTGCGATTGTGGGTGGCACCGCAAGTCTGCGAAATCGAGGTGTTTGATGGGCCGCTCCCCAATTTCGGGACGTACGTCTGGCTGGTTCTTCGTGCCGGCAATATTGGCAATTCTTTCCGCGGGGGCCGACACAGGGTACGCGCAGACGCCGTTTCCGGTTCAATGGGGCCAGGCCGTGAACGCCACCTCGACAGGGAGCGCCATCCAGAAGACCGCGGGCTGCGGGGGGTGCTCCGATGCGGGGGGCACGAGCGTTCAGGCTCTGACCGCCGGTGACGGCTACATCGAATTCAGTCCGGGCCCCGGCGCACGCCTCTACGCCGGGCTCGGTTCGAACGCGACCTCGAATACCGATCCCGCCCAGATCCAGTACGCGTTCAGTTTCTGGGCCGACGGAGGCTGGGATGTTCGCGAGCGCAACGCGTATCGAACGGAGGGCCGGTTCGTCTCCGGCGACCTCTTCCGCGTCGCGGTTGTGTCGGGCCAGGTGAAGTACTACCAGAACGGCTCGCTCGTGTATTCGAGCTCGGTCCTCCCGACGTTCCCGCTCGTGCTCGACACCACACTCATCGACTCGGGCGCGACGCTGTCGAGCGCGGCCATCACCGCCGAGCCGGTGGTCACGCCACCCGCGAGTACCATCACGATTCAAACCGCGACACTTCCATCCACGCGGGTCGCCCAGGCGTACTCGACAGCGCTGTCTGCAATGGGAGCAAGCGGCGCGCTCCGATGGACGATCGTCGGCGGCGCGCTGCCGGCCGGACTAGGCCTCGATCCGTCGGCCGGTACGATCGTTGGCAGTGCGACGGCCGGCGGGACATTTCCCGTCACGATTCGGGCGGCTGAGGCCACCAATCCCCTGAACGCGACCGACCGCGCGTTCGAGATGTCCGTCCTCGCTGAAGCACCTCCGTCGGTGTACGACGCCATGACCGATCGCGCCGCGCGCGCCAAGGGCACGCCGCCCGCGTTGGGCGGCGCCGGGTTTAATTTCTCGGATCCGGTGTTCGGCACGAGGATGATGCGCGTGACCAGCGGCGCGGTGCGCCCCGGCGCGCTCGACCGCTCGTACCGGACGCCCTCGAGCACACACGCCAACGCCTGGAGCGCGGGCGGATCGTTGTTCTACACGGTCAGCACGGACGGCACGATCGTTCCGTTTGCCTTTGACCGTGCGACCATGCGCGCCGCGCGCCTGCAACCGACGACGTCCGGCGACGGCGGCTTGACGCTGGACTTCTTCAACGAACCCACGTTCAGCTACGTGGTTCCTGGCGTCGCCTACGGCACGTTCAGCGGCAGCGGATCGAACCTGCGGAGCATCGACCAGTACGACTTCAGCACCGGCCGGTATTCGCAGCTCCTCAACCTCGACGCACTGGTTCCCAATCTTGCCGGAACGTACACAGGCGGCCTTGGCGTCAGCGCCGGCGCGGTCGAACGTCTGTTCGCGTTCTTTGGAGGGACGGCACAGGATCGGCACTTCTATCTCGTCGTGTTCGATCGGAACAATGCGGCGAACCGCCGTCTCGTGGACACCGTCGCCTCGACGATCGATGGCGTGCCGTCGAACATCCCACTCAACTTCAAGATCCACGCGGCGAACATCGATCGCAGCGGGCGGTACGTCATGCTCTATCCCACAGGCGCCGACCTGCAGGCCCCGCGGTCCGCCGCGCCGGTCTACGTGTGGGACGTGGAGACGGGAACATTCACGGCGCTGCCGCTTGGGGAGGCGCGGGCCGGCGGACACGACGCCTACGGCTACGGCGACCGCGTCAACCAGGACTGCTGCACGTCGTCTACGTGGGACGCCGCGCAGTGGCAGTACCGATTGCTCGCGACACCGCTGACCACCTTTGATTTGATCGCGCCGGTGCTGTCGCCGAAGGAAATTTACCTCGCCGATCACCCGTCGTGGCACAACGCGCAGCCCGATCGCCTCGTGCCCTTCATCGAGGCGAACTATCGCTACGGCGCCAACAGCGTGCCGTGGCGCGCGTGGGACGAGGAACTGCTCGGCATCCAGACCGACGGGGCCGGCGGAGGCGCGACGGTGTGGCGCTTCGCCCATCATCGCAGTCTCGTGGCAGACGACCTGGACCCGTCGCGGATTTCGTTCTGGTACACACCTCGCCCAAATGTATCGCCAGACGGGCACTGGGCGCTGTTCACGTCGAACTGGGACAAGACGCTCGGCACCGATCCTCGCGGTGAGGCCGGCGCCTCCAACCGGCAGGATGTCTTTCTTGTCGAACTGAAGCGCAACGTGGCGACACTGCCCGTCGTGGTCACGACGACGATCCTGCCGGGCGGCATGGTGTCGAAGACCTACTCCGCGTCGCTCCAGGCATCCGGTGGTTCCGGTGCGTTCATCTGGAGTGTCGCGAACGGCGCCCTGCCA
>JANNHC010000588.1:0-1948 GCA_031404215.1 Acidobacteriota bacterium | reverse complement strand
GCTGCTGTACACCTACAGCGGCGCCGCGCCGCAGAACCCGAATCTGGATCCGATCCTGTTCGCGGAGTTGCCCTGGTTCTCCAACTTCGAGCTGGCGCAGATGACGAAGTGGGGAATGCCTGGTGTCTACACACACGCCTTCATGGACGGGTGGTCGCCGGGATACCTCGGTTCCGTCTCGTCCAACCACAACGGCATGATGCGGATGTACGAGACGCAGTCGGGCCGCGACGGCGGGGCTGGAGCGGGGGCCCGCGGCGGTGCGGTCGCAGGCGCCGGCCGGGAAGGCGCCGGAGGCGAGACGCCTGGCGGCCGAGGGCGCGCGTCCGGATCGCCCACAGGCCGAGGCGGGGGCCAGCCGCGAGAATGGTATCGAGGCCTTCCCGTGCCGCCCGGCGCGGCGGCGACGTTCTCCCGGCGGAACAACACGAACTACATGCAGACCGCCGTCCTCAGCGCCCTGCAATTGACCGCCTCGTTCCCCAATCTGGTCGTCGAAAATTTCTACCTGAAGACGAAGAACTCGATCGAGTCGGGAAAGAAGGATCCGCCATTCGGATTCGTCATTCCTGTGCAGCGGGACATGACGAAGGCGGCGGAGCTCGTCAATATTCTGCGCATTCAGCGGATCGAAGTCGGTCAGGCGACCGGCGAAATCAAGACCGCCGACGGGACGTTTCCCGCGGGGTCGTACGTGATCAAGCGCGATCAGCCCTACGGCCGTCTTGCGAAGAACCTTCTCGAGAAACAGAGCTATCCCGATCCGGAGCTGCGCACGTACGACGACAGCGGCTGGACAATGGGCCTGGCGATGCTCGTGGATGTCAAGGAGATCAAGGACAAGGCCATTCTCGACGTTGCCACGACAGCCGTCGACAAGGCCACCGTCAAGGGCAAGATGACGCTCGCGGGTAACGCGGGCACGGCGGTCGCGCACCACGGATCGAACAACATGATCACGTTCCGCTATCGGCTCCGGAATCGGTCCATGAAGATTGTCGAGAAAAGCTTCACGGCCGAAGGCATCGAGTTTCCGGCGGGTTCGCTCATCCTTCCGCCATTCCCGGAAGGGGGGGCCGTGATCAATGGCATCCAGTCGCTGGGTTTGACGGCGGTCGCGCTGTCCTCGGTGCCGAACGTTCCCATGCACGATGCTGACCCGCCGCGGATCGCGATGTACTCGTCATGGTATGGCAACGACACCCAGGAAATCGGTTGGGTCCGCTACACGTTCGACAAGTTCGGGATTCCCTACGACCTCGTCTACAAAGAACGCCTGCGCAAGGGCAACCTGCGTGCGGACTACGACGTCGTCGTGATGCCCAGTCAGAATGCCTCGCGCCAGGCAGTGTTCCAGCCTCCCGCGGTGCGACCGGTGCCCTACGTGAAGGACGCCAAGTACAAGTTCCTCGGGATGTATGGTGAATCTCCGAACATCACCGGAGGCATGGGCGGCGAAGGGGTCGATGCAGTCGCGAAATTCCTCGACGCGGGCGGCACGCTCATCGCGATGGGAAACGCCGTGCGATTCGCGACGGAACTCGGTTTGGCGCGCACGGTGGATGGGTCGGGTTCGACCACGCGTGATTTCTACGCGCCGCGTCCGCTCGTGAACGCTGAAATCCTCCGGCTCGATCATCCCGTGTTCTACGGGTATGCCGAGCGGATCATGCCGGTCAAATACCTGGGCGGCCCGCTGATGTCGGTGGGCGCGGCGGATCAGTCGGGCGTTCTCGCGCGTTACGTCGGCGGCGACGGTGCCGTCCTGAGCGGCTTGATGAAGGGGGCCGACGAGATTCGGCAGCGTCCGTTCGCGGTCGACGTGCCGGGGGGCTACACGGGCAACGGACGGGTCGTGTTGTTTGCGAACAATCCGATCTACCGGTGGCAGAATCACGGCGAATTCAACATGGTCTTCAACGCGCTGTTGAATTGGAACGACCTCAAG
>JANNHC010000587.1:0-3033 GCA_031404215.1 Acidobacteriota bacterium | reverse complement strand
CGCTCGGCCGCTGGCACGCGCGTCAGCAAGGCTTCGATCTCCATGCGGGCACGTCGTGCCCGCCGGCAGTCGTGACCGGCTCGAACGGCTGTGCCGCTACGCGCTCCGTCCGGCGGTGGGACAGGACCGGTTGCAACTCACTGCTGATGGCAAGGCCGTGCTGGAACTGCGCCGCCGCTGGACCGACGGGACGACGCACCTGGTGTTGGGCCCCGACGACCCTTCGCCACCGCGACGGCCCAATCGCCCGTGGGCGGAGCTGATGCAGCGGGGCTTTGGATTCGACGTGCTGGCGTGTCCTCGCTGTCCCGGCCGGTTGAGGCTGGTGGCGCTGATTCAGGATGGCGCGGTGATTCAGCGCATCCTGCGTCACCTGGGCCTGCCGACCGTCGTGCCCGAGATGCAGCGGTCGCGCGCCCCGCCGCTGCCGTTTGAGGTCGACGATGATGGCGTGTCGGGCGACGACGAGTGAAACCTCCGCTCGGATCAATCGAGGCGTGCGCCGGAGGTGTATCACGCGATGTCGCGGGGCGACCTGACGGGCCTGGTCGGTGTCGCCGCGATGCCGCGAAAAGACCACAATGTGCCGCGCGTAGTCTGCCCTGAGAAGCGGGGCTGATGTGCGCTAGGTCTGAGAATGGGCGTTACGTTGACTGAGACCCCGCTAATGTTTCCTATCGTCTTACTTCCGGCAGGACGTCGAAGAGATGTCGGGCCGCTCGGTGCTCGACGCAGCCAGTGCCGGCAGCGGCCGCGCCGGCACGCTGCACCACGAGCTCGAAGAACTGCAGCACGGCATGGCCGATCCGGCGCGCGCCGGTGAGATGGACACGATCCTGGCGCGCTTCGGTGAAGTCCAGGAGGAGTACGACCACCTCGGCGGCTACGCGCCCGAGAGTCGGGCGCGCGAGGTGCTTCACGGCCTCGGCTTCGAGGACGACCGGATCGACGGCGATGTTGGCGCGCTGTCGGGCGGCTGGAAGATGCGCGTGGCGATGGCGCGCGTGCTGCTCGGCCGTCCCGACGTCCTGCTGATGGACGAGCCGACCAACCACCTCGACCTCGAGTCGATCATCTGGCTCGAAAGCTTCCTCAAGACCCACGAGGGGGCGCTGCTCATGACGTCGCACGACCGCGAATTCATGAACCGCATCGTGTCGAAGATCGCCGAAATCGACAGCGGCGAAATCACCGTTTACTCGGGCAATTACGATTTCTACGAGCGCGAACGCACGCTGCGCGAGGCCAACAAGGAAGCCGCCTACGCGCGCCAGCAGTCGATGCTCGCCAAAGAGCAGCGGTTCATCGACCGCTTCAAGACGCACGCCGCCAAGGCCGCGCAAGTGCAGAGCCGCATCAAGGCGCTCGACAAGATCGAGAAGCTCGAGCTGCCAAAGCAGCGCGTCGTCGTCAAGTTCACCTTCAAAGACCCGCCGCGCTCCGGCGACCAAGTGGCCGTGATCGAGGATCTGCACAAGGCGTATGGGAAGCGCGTGATATACGACGGCTTCAACATGACGATTCGGCGCGGCTAACTGTGGGCTGTGATGGGCCGCAACGGCGCCGGAAAAACGACACTGTTGAAGATGCTGTCGGGCGCGCTTGCTCCCGATGACGGCGAGATCCGGCTGGGGGCGAGCCTGAAGATGGGCTACTTCGCCCAGCAGTCGCTCGACCTGCTCGATGCCGACCTCACCGTGTTCGAGCAGCTGCAGAAGGACTTTCCGCGGGAAGGCATCGGGGCGCTGCGATCGCTCGCCGGCGCCTTTCAATTTTCGGGCGACGACGTCGACAAGAAGGTCCGGGCGCTATCGGGCGGCGAGAAGTCGCGCCTGGTCATGGCGCGCATGCTGTTCGACCCCCGAACTTCCTGGTGCTGGACGAACGGACCAATCACCTCGACCTCGCTACGAAGGAAATGCTGGTCGATTCGTTGCGGTCGTTCGACGGTACGATGATTTTCGTGTCGCACGATCGAACGTTCCTGCGCGGCCTCAGTAATCGCGTGCTGGAGCTCGGCGGCGAGTCAGGGACCGATGCCACGCCGCACGCCTACCCTGGCTCCTACATCGAGTACGTAGAACGTACGGGACATGAAGCGCCGGGCATTCATTCCTGACGGTTCGACCTCCTTTACTGTTAGCGCGCTAGGTATCTCCCGGCGTTCGCGCGGACGGAGCGACTCCACGGACGGACCTCAGCGCACAACGACACGGGTTTCGGTCCCGTCGATGAGTCGCACCCGCTCCCGGGGTGCAAATCCATCACGATCGCGGCGTCTTCGACCGCGTAGATGTGGGCGATGTTCGGGTGATTCAGCGACGCCAGCACCTGCGCTTCGCGGTTGAAGCGCGCCAGGCGATCCGGATCATTCGCGACCGCCGGCAGCAGCACCTTGATCGCGACGTCAGGATTCAACTTCGTATCGCGCGCGCGATACACCTCGCCCATGCCGCCGGCACCCAGCGCATCCACGACTTCGTACGGGCCGAGGCGATCCCCGGGGTGCAACTTGTGCGCGGACGCCGCGAGTTCGCTCACGATCCGGGCGGCGGCCGCGGGAGACAGCGGCGCATCGAGAAAGGTCCCCGCCCGCTCGTGCGCCGCGAGCAGCGATTCCACTTCGCCGCGCAGACCGCTGTCGTCTCGACAGGCTTCGGCCACGAACGCCGCGCGCGCGTCCGGGGCCCGCTCGAGCGCCTCCTGCACGATGGCCTTGACGTGCACCCAGCGTTCCGGATTCATCATGCGCTGACGCTCATCACTGACGGACGCCGAAGCGCGGCAAGTCGTCGCCGAGCCGGCGGTCCCGTTCGATCACCGCTCATCGGCCGGCTTCGACCTCCGCCATCCAGATGTTGCCGCTGGTGTCCGACATGTTGAAGATGACTTTGTCCCGAGCCGCAGCCATCCCGCGACGGTTGGGGCCGACGCCGCTGATCGACAGCCGCGCCGCGTGCGCGTGATGAATCGCGACGGCCGGGCCGAGCGGCCGCATCGTGTCGCGTGACACACGCTGCGCCCAGACGCACA
>JANNHC010000586.1:0-7289 GCA_031404215.1 Acidobacteriota bacterium | reverse complement strand
CGCAATCCACGCCGCGACGTGCCATTTGCGCTCATTACCACGATCGTCGTCGTGACGCTGGTCATGACGCTGGCGCAGATTGTCGCCGTGGGCACGCTCCCCGATCTGGCCACGTCGAAGACGCCGCTGGCGGACGCCGCCGCGTTGTTCCTGGGAGCGGGCGGAGCGGCGCTCATCACCCTGGGAGCCGTGTTCTCGACGTCGGGGAACAACATGGGGCAGGCGCTCTCGGGTTCAAGGAACTTGTACGCCCTCGCCGAGCAAGGGGATCTTCCGCCATTTTTCGGTCGCGTCCACCACACGTTCCGCACGCCGATGAATGCCATCCTCGTGACCGCCGGTGTCGCGCTCGCGCTCGCCCTCTCGGGCACGTTTCAAACGATGGCCGCTGCGAGCGCCATCAGCCGCCTGGTCGTGTACGTCGCGACATGCGCGTCGATGCTGCGCCTTCGCCGACCTCGGTTCGCGGATGTGGTCAAGCCGCCGGTCTTCATCGTTCCGTTTGGACCGGTCGTTCCGATTGCCGCCATCGCCATCGCGATGACCATCCTCGCCGGCGCCACCCCCGTGCAGCTCCGCAACGGCGCCGCCGCGCTCGTCGTCGGCGCGATCCTGTACGCGATAGCCGTGCTCCCGCGCGGAACCTTGAAGAACCCCGTAGAACTCTGAAGAACCCTTGAATCAGTCCGGACTAATGGCGAGGACATTGCACCTGAAGATGGCCGTGCCGTACGCGAGCGGTGTCAGCAGGCCGAGCGCCCAGATGGCGATTGTCAGCGCCGATTGGATCGCGCTGTTCGGGGCGAGCACGGCCAGCACGGGCGCGAAGACGATCGCGAGCGTTCCTCCGGCGATCTGACTGAGCAGAATCACTTCGAGGGGAACTTTGAGATGCCCGAGTGCCTGCTGCTGCACCTCCTGACGGCTTCGCAGGAGTGACACGATCGCGGCAACCGGCAGAACGAAGCCAAGCAGGACCAATAGCGGGAACCCGAAGACGATAACCGCGAGGGTGTAGGGCACCGTCAGGGCATCCACGCTGCCCGGCATGAAGCGTACGAGTCCGCCGATCGCCGCCGGCGCGAGGCCGTAGGCAATCGCCATCTGCCGCCCTGAGGTCTTGATCCAGGGGCGCCGGCGCGGGAAAACCTGCGTGAAATGAAACAGCAGCAGGGCGCCCGCGCCAAGCGCCGCCATGATGCCAGCCGTGGCCGCGACCGGTAGCTTGGTGGGATCGGTCATTCCCCGAAGCCACCAGAACGTGGGGATGCCAAAGACGACGAGGTTCGCGAGCGAAAATGCCAGGAAGACACGCGTGCGCACGTCCGTTGTCGCGCGAAGCCACGCGGCAATGCCGATCGCGAGGTAGCACACGGCGGCGGTTCCCTGGGTCACGCCGTCAACCACGGTGAAGACGGGCGCCGGCAGGTTCGTGAGATCCATCGCCGTCATTGTCCGTGCGAACGCGCGGCGCTGCAACTCGGTCAATAATGTGCGCGATGCGATTTCATCGCGCTCCGCGGATCCGCTTCCGGGCAGCGGCCGCCGTCTTTCTCCTCGCGTTCGGTGCGCACGCTGTCATCGCCCAACGCGTCTCCGACGCGGCCCCTGGTCCGTTGGAACTCGCGCGCATCTGGGACGCCGAGCACGTGTCACCGGCGCTGCCGCCGCTCGTGGACCACGCCGAAGTCGTGCGCAGGCTGAACGCCGCTGTCAAGGCGGCGCCGGACCTCTTGGCGCTCGAGCAGGTGGGCACGTCGGTTGAAGGGCGCTCGATCAACTACGTCAGGGCCGGCGCGGGGCCCACGAGCGTGCTCCTCTGGTCGCAGATGCACGGCGACGAACCGACGGCCACCTCGGCCCTGTTCGACATTCTGGAGTACGTGACCCGACATCGCGCCGACGCCGCTGTGACCCGGCTCCTCTCCCGGCTGACGCTCCACGTCGTGCCCATGCTGAACCCGGACGGTGCGGAGCGGTTTACGCGGCGAAATGCGCAGAGCATCGATGTCAATCGTGACGCGCTGCGGCTACAGTCGCCCGAGGGGCAGATCCTCAAGTCGCTGCGCGATCGCCTCAATCCCCGTGTCGGCTTCAACCTGCACAATCAGAGCTGGCGGACCTCGGTCGGGACGCCACCTCAGCCGGCGTCCATCTCGCTGCTGTCGGTGGCGTTCGATGAGCCGCGCACAGGCAGCCCGGGCCGTACGCTGACGAAAAAGCTGTGCGCCGTCATTCGCGATTCGCTGGAGCCCCTGGCGTCCGGCCGGATAGGACGGTATGACGACGAGTTCGAGGTGCGGGCATTCGGTGACAACTTGACGCTCTGGGGCACGCCGGTGGTGCTGATTGAAACCGGACCGTGGCCGTCGAGCGAGCCCGACCCGCCGCTCGTCCGGCTGAACTTCGTCGCCATCCTCTCGGCGCTCGACGCGCTCGCCACCGGCCAGGTTGACCAGGCCGACCCGCAGCGGTACGAAACCCTGCCGATGAATGAAGCGAAGGAGCTGTACCTGATCATCGCGAACGCGACGGTGATCGGCGGCACAGGCGTGAAGCCCTATATGTCCGACATCGGCATCGTGGCAGCCCGCCGCGTGCGGTCCGTGGACGGACGCCGCGAGCTCCAGCTGACGTCAAGCATCGACGACATGGGCGATCTGCGCACGTCCGGCGCGCTGCGAACGATTGATGCGTCGGGGCGGTTTGCCGTGCCGGATATCGGCTACACCGAAGGCGCGGTCATCGAGTTGCCGGATTGGAAAAGCACAGGCGAGGTGACGATCGCCGTCGGCGAGCCGCTTCGCATTGCGCTGCTGCGCGCGGCGGACGGTGGGAAGTACCGCGTCGAGATGATTCTGCGGTAGCGTCGGCGGCCCTCGAGCCCCGCGCTCAATTCGTCGATGTGGCGGTTCGCTGATACACGATCTTGCCGTCGAAGATCGTGACGGCGACGGCGGTTCCCGCAAGGCGGGCTCGAGAGCTGTCGAAGATGTCGCTCGAGAGGACGACGAGATCGGCGAGCATCCCTTTCTTCAAGGAGCCTTTCCGCTGTTCGTCGAACGACGCATAGGCGGGGACCGACGTCAAGGCGTCGATCGCGCGCTTCAGGCTGACGCGCTCGGGATCGGGAGAGCCCCCATCGCGCAGGCCTTCGATCGTCGTGCGGTTGACGGCCAGGTCAATCGCGGCCATTGGGTTCAGCGGCGCCCCGGGCCAGCCGCTGCCGAACGCGAGCTTGCCCCGCGCCGACACGATGCTGCCGGCCGGCCACGCGCGCGGGGCGCGCTCCGCGCCCACGGCGCGCGTCCAGGCGTCCAGCCGTTCGGCGCTTGGATTCGCGAACGGCGGGTGAACCGTCGCGAGGGCGCCCAGGCGGCCGAACCGGGGTAGATCGACCGCATCCACGAGCTCGATGCCCTCGACGCGATGGCGCCGCCCCCGCTCCGGCGCCGGGTTGGACCGCGCCGCATGCTCGAATGCGTCGAGCGCCATGCGCACGGCGCGATCGCCGGAGGCTTCCGCGGTGATCTGCCAACCACGGGCGTCGAGCAGCCGGACGAACCGGTTGAATACATCAGGATCGACGCGGTGCGGGCCATCGTCTTCGGGCCTGTCCTCGTATGGCTGCAGCAGCGCGGCGCCAAGTGATTCCACCGGTCCATCGAGCGCGATCTTCGCGCCACCCATCTTGAAGATCGGATCGTCGGGATACTTGTTCGACAGCGTGGCGAGTTGGTTGAACGTCGCGGACTCCGGCACACCGTCAACGTCGATTGAGGAATAAATCCTGAGGTTCAGGTCCCCTGCACGGCGCGTCTCGTCGTACACCACGAAGTCGCCCGGAGCAATGGTGTCCTGTACGCTCGTGACCCCGTGGCGATGCGCTTCCTCAATCGCCCTGCGCAGCCCCCGCACGCGATCAGCACGAGTAGCCTGCGGCACGACACGGGACGCCAGTGTGATCGCGGTACCCTTCAGCAGGCCGGCGGGGGCTCCTCGAGGTTCCTTGACGATCACGCCGTCGGCGGGAGGCGTGGTGTGCCCCGTAATCCCCGCGCGCTCCAGTGCTTTCGTGTTGAGCCAGGCGGCATGGCCGTCTCGCGACAGGATGTACGCGGGGCGATCCGCGACCGCCGCATCGAGCAGCTGTCGCGTCGGACCGGCCGAAAAGGCGACATCGTCCCACCCGCGGCCGACGATCCAGGGGCGCTCCGGGTGCGCCTCGGCCCAGGTGCGAATCCGCGCCTGGATCTCGTCGATCGTTACGGCATCGAACAGATCGACCGAGTCGATCGCGACCCCTCCGTCGATGAAGCGCGCGCTTGCGTCATTGAAACCGGGCAGGACGGCCGCGCCGAGCGCGTCCACGACGACGGTCTGGGGACGGCGGAGGCGGTTGATTTCGCGGTTGCTGCCAACGCGCAGGATCTGGTTCCCGCGAACGGCGACCGCTTCGGCCATCGAGCCCGAGGCATCCGCTGTGTAGACTTTTCCGTTGTAGACGATCAAATCGACAGGACCCTCGCTGTCGTCGCGCTGGGCGCCGACGATCAGGCCCGCGATGAGGGTCGCGGCAACAATTCCGACGACAAAGTAGGTGGTAAGGCGGGCGGCCATGCAGTATCCCGGGCGCGGCGGATCGCGTCCGCCGACGCTCGGCCTGGTTCGGCATTCTAGCACGTGACACGGGCTCAGACCTCGCGTCCGCGGCAGGTCGAGCGGCGGGCTGCGGCGCGCAACAGCGCTCGCCGGACAGTCCGTAAAACCAGACATGTTACAGTTCCCGCCGTGAACGTCGATCGCGCGCCGGAGCCGACCGCGGACGAGGGGCTCTCAAGGGTCCTCGGCCTTGGTTCTGCGACGCTCTTTGTCGTCGGAAGCGTCATCGGTTCTGGGATCTTCCTGACCACCGGCGGTATGGCGGCGGTAATTCCGTCGGCCTCGCTGCTGCTGACCGCGTGGGTGTTCGGCGGGCTGCTGGCGATCGCCGGCGGGCTGACGTACGCGGAGATGGGCACGATGTTTCCCCGGTCAGGCGGCGTCTACGTCTTTCTCAAGGAAGCATACGGTCCGCTCCCGGCGTTTCTCTACGGATGGGCGGCGCTCTTTGTCGTGATCAGCGGCGGGATAGCGGCCGTGGCGGTGGGTTTTGCCGAGTACCTCAGTTACTTCGTGCCCGGCCTGACGTCCGGGGCCATTTTCGGCATCACCGGAACGAAACTCGTCGCCGCGGCCGTCATCGTGGTGCTTGGCGGCATCAACTATACGGGCGTCCGCAGCGGCAACATGGTCAACGTCGTGACCACTGCCGCCAAGGTCGGGGCGTTGGCTGCGCTGCCGCTGATGGCGCTCGTTGCCGCCCGCGTCCATCCCGTCTTCGTGCCGATCGTTCCGCCTGGCCTCGAGCGTCCGGCGGCATCGTTCGGCATCGCGATGATCGCGGTTCTCTGGACGTACGAAGCGTGGTACTTCGTCACGTACGCCGCAGGCGAGATCAAGGATCCCCAGCGCAACATTCCGCGCGCCTTGCTCGCCGGGCTTCTCCTGCTCACCACCATTTACGTCGTCGTCAACGTCGCCTACCTGTATGCGTTGAGCATCGACGAGATGCGGGGAACGACGCGTATCGCCGAGCGCGCAGCGACCGCGCTCGTGGGCCCGTGGGGAGCCACCTTCGTGGCCTTGACGGTCGTGGTGTCCACGTTCGGAAACAATGCGGCGGCGATCCTTGCCGGGTCGCGGTTGCTGTTCGCGATGGCTTCGGATGGCGTGTTCCTGCCCGCGGCGAGCCGCGTGCACCCACGCTACCGGACACCCCACGTGGCCATCGTCGCGCTCACGATCTGGTCCGCGCTGCTGGCATTGTCCGGCACGTACGAGCAGCTCTTCACTTACGTCATGTTCGCGTCGATCCTGTTCAGCGTGGCTGCCGGCGCCGCGCTGTTTCGCCTTCGATGGACCATGCCGAACCAGCCGCGCCCATATCGGACATGGGGTTACCCCGTCGTTCCGCTCGTCTTCATTGCCGGCTCCGCCGCGTTCGTGCTGAACACGCTCATCGAACGGCCGTTTGAGTCGCTGGCCGGTCTGGGATTGCTGGCGCTCGGGTTGCCGGCGTACTGGTATTGGGGAAAGAAGGGCTCAGGACTCCGGGCTTAGGGTACAAGGGCTCAGGGCTCAGGGCTACGAGTTGGAACTTCGGTGCAGATGCGATTTGCCATTCTGGGATCAGGCGCCGTGGGTGGTTACTACGGCGCGAAGCTCGCCCGCGCGGGACACGACGTCACGTTCATCGCGCGCGGCGCGCATCTGGCGGCGATCCGCGAGCACGGCCTTCTGGTGCGTAGCCCGATGCTCGGCGACTTCACGGTGAGAGCTCGCGCGGAGGAAGAGACGACTTCAATCGGGCCGGTGGACGTCGTGATTGTTGCCGTCAAGACGTACGACAGTGCGACCGCATTTCCGCTCGTCGCCCCGCTGCTCGGGCCGGATTCGTCCGTGCTGACGTTGCAGAACGGTGTGGACAGCGTGCACGAGCTGGCGGCCCTGCTTGGCCAGGAGCGCGTCGTCGGGGGAACAACCTACATCGCGACGGCGCTCACGTCTCCGGGCGTGATCGATCAGACGGGCACGCACCGGCGGATTGTGTTCGGAGAGGTTTTTGGAGCGCTGCCGAGACGATCGGCGAGGGTTCGCGCGATGCACGACGCGTTTGCCGGCGCCGACATTCAGTCGGAACCGGTGGACGATGGCCGTGTGCCGATCTGGGAGAAGTTCATCTTCCTGGTCGCCCTGGCCGGGTTCACCGGGGCGTCGAGGCTGCCGATCGGACCGCTGTGGGCGGATCCGCTGGTTCGCGCGCAGTTTCTGGAGGCGTGCCGCGAGGTCGAGCGGGTGGCGCGTGCCGAGGGTGATCTACGTCTGTCTCTTTATATGTTGATCGCCGCCATGTGGGTGGTCGGCATTTTGACTCTGCTGAATCTGGGGCTTCACGTTTAATTTAATTTTACCATCAATCGGTTATAGCGCTTAGGGAAGCCAGCCTGGTGACGACCCGCGGAATAATCTCCAGGGCCTGGTCAATTTCTGCAGAGGTCGTTTCGTGGGAGAGGCTGAATCGCACGGCCCCGTGAGCAACCCGCTCCTCGATGCCCATGGCCTTTAGCACATGCGAAGGCTCCAGCGATCCGCTGCTGCATGCCGAACCGCTGGAGGCACAGATGCCCTGCTCACTGAGAGCGATCAAGAGTGCTTCGGCTTCGAGCGATTCAAAACCGATCAACGAG
>JANNHC010000585.1:0-13379 GCA_031404215.1 Acidobacteriota bacterium | reverse complement strand
GGCGAAGGTTGCGGTGTCGTATGGATAGGATTCGGCGATGGTGATGTCGGTGACGACTTCGTGATCGACCGTCACCCATGAGGGCCCGGCCGCCAGGACCACTCGAAGGTGCCCGGTCGAGGGCACCAGATACTGGAACTGGAGATGGACGCCAGTCTCCGCGTGCGCGATGCCGCTCTCCGTCCCGGTCACCATCCGCGGCTGATTGAAGAAGAACGGGTGCGGGACGCTCGCGCTCACGTCGGCGGTGCCGTTTCCAGTCGCGCGTGAAACCGCCACGCCGAGTCCAAGATTTCTCCACACACGGTAACCCGCTCCGACATCGACGACCACCCAGGGCTTCATCGGGTATGTGACGTCGATCGTTTCCGTCTCCACGTTCTTCGGGAAGTTGAAGTGGTCCGCCACGCCGCTCGCCGCGGCCTGCGCGCCGCCGCTGACGCTGATCGTCCATCGCGCCGGCTTCGGTGCGGGCCAGCCGGGCTGCGCGGCCGCTGGGATTGCCAGCAGGAGGAGCGTGACCGCGAGCGCCACCGCATGCCGCCGGAACGCCATTAGTTCACCCCCACGGCGGTCCAGGCCTGGGTGACGGCACGCTCGGCCGCACTGTTGGCGCCGTACAAGTCCCGCGCCGCCTGAATTGTGGTGGCACGCGCGACGGCAAAGGTCGCGTTGGCGGGCATCAGCTGCGTGAACGCTCGATAGAACACCTTTTCGATTTGTTCGCGGTTGGCCCCTCCGACTCCCTCGACGTTCAGTCCCGACGTGCGGTTGGTTCCGCCCTCGATCGCCAGGTAGAAGGCATGATTCGGGATCCCGGAATTGATGTGGACCCCGCCGTTGTCGCCGATCCCGGTGAACCGCTTCGAATAGTGATCGGGATCGCCGAACGCCGCGGGATCGGCCATCGATCGGATGCCGCCGGGGCGGATCACGTCCTCGCCGAGCGCATAGTCGGCGCGGAGCAGGCCGCTGCCCGAGGGATGGAAGAAGAACTCCACGCTCGTGCCCATGATGTCCGAGAACGCTTCGTTCAACGCTCCGGGTTCATTGCGGTAAATCAGGTTCGCGCTGTACTCGGTCACGCCGTGGGACAGTTCGTGGGCGACGATATCGAGACCGCCCGCCAGGTAGTCCCACGTCTGGCCACCGAGCGTGAATCCGGACGGAAGGCCCTCGCCGTACACCATCACCCCGCCGCCGTCGTAGAACGCATTGACGAAGAAATCCTCGTAGTCGTCTATGTAGACGTTCAGGTCGGCGCGCCGCACCGGGTGGACGAGATTCTGGATCCGGATGTCGGCGTTGTTGAGTCCCTTCCGGGCAAATCGCTTGAAGTAGTAGTCGTAGGTATACCCGGCATAAATATGGGCGTCGCCGACGGCCGCGTCGCTCCAGTCGTTGTCGGCATCCGACCCGAGATCGTTGCCGGACAGGTTGATGCGGCCGAGGAGAACGTTGTCCGTGCGAGCGGGATCCCCCTTCATGTCGTAGGTCTGCACCACCGGCGGGCGCAGCTCATCGCTCGTCTGGAACTGTCCGGAGGCCGCACGCACGCTGATTTTTTTCGAATCGCCGAGGACACCGGTGGCCCGGCCGACGGCGCTCTGCGTCTTGCGGTCGCTGTATTCGAGCCGCGTCTCGCCTGTGCGCGCGTCGATGAAATACTGCCGCGCGTCGCCGCGCGTCACCACGCGCATCCGCCACGTCAGCGCGAACCCGCCCGCGTCGAGCGGCAGGATCACCAGCTCGGCTCGAGCCGTGTCGTCGATGTCGTGGCCGGTGCGTGAGGCGAGCATGGCCCGCGCCTGATCCTCGTCCATCACCGGCGCCGGATCGACGTTGACGCCGTCGTACAGCGCACCGAACAGCGACTCGGTCGCACCGTTCCTCAGCTGGCGCGCGATGTCGGCGCCGAACACTCTGACGCCCCGGTAGTACTGATCCGCGCGCTCGTGCGTCCGGCCAGGCACGAGCGTGTCGTCCCGGGTCTGACGAATCCGCAGCTCTCCGCTCCGGAGCATACCGTCGATCCGGGACGTCCATGCCCGCCGTTCGGCCGCCGACCCGGTCGTGATGTTCACGCGTCCCCGCGACGCGTCGTGCACCTGCCCGTACATGGGCTCCGCAACCGACCCCAGGGCGAGCAGCGACACGGCGGCGACGACTGCGTACAGAGTATGGATTCGACGATACATGGAAGCTCCTTGGCAGCTGAGGGAGCGAACAGGCGGGTAACGTATTCTACCGTGGCGCGGCGGGGGCAGCGAATGCCTCCGAACGCGGATGGCCGTCGGAGGTCTCGAAGCGTAGGTTGGCCAAGGCCGCCAGCGATGGCGCGATATCGGCCGGTGTCGCCGCGCCGTCGTACTTGCCCTTCTTCACACCGGGTCCATACAGAATCACCGGCACCCGCTGGTCGTACGGGTACAGCGTCCCATGCGTGGCCGCGCTCGTCGCCAGGATCCAGTTTTCGCGCGGCACGATGATCAGATCGCCGCTTCGGCCAGGATAATAGTTGAGCGCCGCGGCCCGCTTGATGAGATCCGGCGACGACCGCGTGGCGGGCGCCGCAATCTCCGCCGCGGTGTAGGCGTGCGCGATGCCGGGGAGCGCGCGCAGCGCCTCGAGGACCGCCGCGGTGACGGCCGGATCCTTCATCATTCGCGCGAGTGCGACCTTCTGCAGGTAGAGATCCGTGTAGGCGCTGTGAGCCACGTACTTGCCGGGGCCAAGAAATGGAAGCAGCGCCGCATCGACGGCCGCGATCGTGTTCGCGGACAGTTGGCGGCCCCCGACGCCGGTCTCCTCGGGAATCTGGCTGACACCGTGATCGGCGCTGAACCCCACGACGTAGTTGCCGGCGCCAACGGTCGCGTCGAGATGATCGAGCAGTGTGCCGATCGTGATATCGAGTCTCGCCAGCACGTCCTGCACTTCGTGGCTGTTGGGGCCGTAGGCATGCCCGACCAGGTCGAGCGCCGAGAAGCTCAGCCCGAGGAAATCGACCTGGGGCCCCTTGCCGAGGCCCATCGCATCAACGGTCGCCGCCGCCATCTTTCCCAGGTATTCGTCGGAGAAGGGTGAGCGCATCCAATGTCCGTAGAACTCGGCGTCCGGCTTTCCGGCCTTCGCGTGCAGCACGTGCGGAAACGTCCGGGTCCATCCGGTCGGCGCCAGCTCCGCGGCATTGTCGTCGCTGTGCTGATACGCGGAAGGCTCGAAGAGCCGCTCCCATCGGTGTCCGTACGCCGACGCCACGGGGTGACTGTCGATGTACCGCTGGAGGAATGGGCTCGTCTTCGACGTAAAGGCCGACGAGGTCGTCCACCCGCCCCGCGAATCGAACCACAACACGATGTCGCCGCGCTGACCCGCTAGACCGATGGCCGACCGCGCTTTCAATGACATGGTGACAACCCGCCCGTGCTGCTGCGTTCGGATCCGATCCGCAAGTGTCGGCACCCGGATGCGGCGGCCGCTGTCGCCGACGCCGGTGAGGCCGTTGTAGCTGATTTCGCGCGCCTTGGTATCCTCCGTGCATTCCGTGGACTTGCCGGTCTTCCGATCGAACCACGCGTTCAGCATCATCCCGTGCTGATAGGGCAGCGTCCCCGTGCCGATCGTCGTGTGCCCGGCGCACGTGATCGTGTTGAGGAACGGATAGGCCGCGCGCTGGAACCATGCACCGTTCTCCGTGAGCCGCCGCAGTCCGCCCGTGAACTTGCCGGCGTACCGCTCGAGATAATCGGCGCGCATCTGATCGGCGACGAGGACGACGACGAGTTTCGGCGTGCCGCCCGATGGTCGCGGCTGGGCGAGGCCGCGCGCCGGAGACCCGAACATGACCGCGACACACAGCGCGACCGCAGTCGCTCCCGCCCGGTAGTTCCGCGATCGCATTCGTTATCGCCTCAATATGGGAAAGTAACAGAGCGCACCGATGTACACATCGTACACGGCGCACCCGATGGAATACCATCGCGGCGCCACCCCGTCTGGCAACGGCCAGCCCGGCCGATGCGCCACGTCGAGAATGGCGTGCGCCGCAAACGCCAGCGCCAGGATCGTGAGCGCCTGTCGGGGATCGCGGACGAGCGTCGTCGCGGCGGCGACGAAGAACCCGACCGCCAGCGCGATGTCAAAGCCCACCCCGGGCCTGGCTTCGTGCGCGACGGCGAGCCCGATGTACGCCCCCGCCGTCAGGGCCAGCAGCAGCGCGGCCATCTGCGCCAGCCGCAGCTCCGACACCAGGCGTTCGGGCGAGTTCACCGGCACGGCGGCCGTCCGCAGTGCCTGCCACGTCAGCCCGGCGCCCAGCATCACGAACGCGACGACCGCGGTCCGAAAGGCTTCAGTCACCCCGCGAGTATATTCGCGGCGGCGCCGCTCCCCAAGATTGGGTGGCTCGAATCAACGGCCGCCACTGAAAGATCACCGGGAAGGAGAAAGCGAGATCAGGCCTGCAGGTAATTGAGCGGATCGATCCCGAACTCGGCGGGCTCGACGGGGGCGACGACCGCATCAGCATCCCCCTCATGCACTCCTTCCCAGAGGTTTCGATCGTAGGGCAGATCGAGACGGGTCCCGTCCTTCGCGATCACCACGCGCACGCGGGGACGATGGGGATCGGGTGCATGCACCTGCGTGACCACCGCGATCTCGCCGGAGGTGAGCCGCACGAGATTGCCCGGCGGATAAATGCCGAGGAGTTGCACGAACCGGCGGACGAGATTCTGATCGAACTGCGTGCCGTCGTTGCGTTTCAGCACCGCGAGGATCCGATCTGTAGGAAACGCCTGCTGGTACGCGCGTTGCGAGCGCATCGCGTCGTACACGTCGGCGATACCGCACAGCATGGTGCCAACGTTCAGGCCCGCGCGCTTCGTGCCGAAGGGATAACCCGTCCCGTCGATGCGCATGTGGTGCTCGAAGGCGACGACGGGCGCGAGGATCGGCATCTCGGGGGTGCGGCGGAGGAGTTCGGCGCCATCGACCGTGTGACGGCGCATGATTTCGAACTCGGCGTCGGTCAGCTTGTCCGGCTTGTTCAGGATTTCTTTCGGCGTCCGGACCTTGCCGATGTCGTGCATCAGCGCCGACAGGCCGAATTCCCGCAACAGGCGCCCTTCAATTCCCAAGGCTCTCGCCTGGCCCATCGTCAGGATCGACACGTTCACCATGTGCGTGAAGGTGTAGTTGTCGTAGTTGCGCATCGCGGTGAGCGCCACGAGCGCCGTGCGGTTCTGCGTGACCGCGTCGGCCAGTCCTTCGACCGCCTGGAGGGCGGCCGGTAAATCGGCCTGTCCCTCGGTTTCCGCGCTCTGCCACGCCAATTCGGCGACAGTCACGGCGTTCGCGTACAGCCGGCGGATCGCGGCCATGTCGCTGCCGATCCCGTCGGAGCCGCGTCGCTCCACGGTGATTCGTCCGACCCGAATGTGGGGAAACGTCCACGCGGCATCTGGCGCGTCGTGCTTGCGGAGTCCGGCGATCGCATGCATGAACGCAGCGGTTTCCTCGCCCGCGATACCACGCTCGAAGGCGATGCGCTCGATCTTGTGATCTTTCAGGCGCTTGATGAGCTCGGCCATTCCGAGGCTGGCCTTCGTCATCGGCGTGTCCGAGACCACGAGCTGCGTGCCGACGATGCCGACGACGATCGACGCCTGGACGCCGTGGAGGCCCTTGAGCACCGCGAGCAGGCCTTCGACGTTACGGCCGATGAGCGGATGATCGGACGCATACAACTGCGCCGCGCGCACGCCGGACGCGAAGCGGCGCAACAGCTCGTCGTACTGGGCGACTCGATTCTGTATGTCTGCCACGTGTGGATTCCCGATCAGCCGAGGCGGGCCAGTTCGGCGCGCGCGGCGGCGCGAACGCCGCGCGGCCCCCGCGACGACGCCGCGCGAAGCGCCTCCACCGCGGCTGGCGTGCCGATGCTCATCAGCGCGGAGGCGGCCGCCGCCCGGATGCGGCGAGTCCGGACGGGCGCCCACCATTCCCCGTGGTGCAAGGCGAACTTCAGCGCTTCGATCGCCTCGTCGCCGCCGAATGAGCCGAGCCCCTCGACCGCCGTCACATAAATCCGCGGCAGCGCACGGCGGTCCAGGTGCTTGATCAGATAACGATACAGCGGCGCCACCCGCTCATCGCGAATCGACAGCATTTCGCTGACGAGCGTTTCGCGCGTCCGGCCCGTCGCGGTCCCGAGCGCCCCGAGCAGGATCGCCGAGGCCTCATCGCTGCCGTTCATGACCAGCCCCTGCACGGCTTCCCGCTGTACGAGCGGCTCGGTATCGCTCAGAAGCGGCACCAGTTGCTTCAGTCCCTCGGTGCCGCCGAATTCGCGCAGCAGGTACGCGGCCGTGCGCCGCACCTCCCAGTTGGTGGCGCTCATCAACTGCTGCACCGATTCCCGTCCCTGGGCGCCGAAGCCGATGAGGATGTCGCGGAGCCGCCGGCGCGCCCGCGCGTCCTGCTCGCTCGAGAGCGCCTCGGCCAGCGGCGTGATGATCGCCGTGCCCATCGCGTGACAGATCCGTTTGAAGCGGCCATACCCGTCATCGTCGGCGCCACGAAGGTGTGCGGCCACGTGCTTCATCATGGATCCGCGCCCGAACTGCTCGAGCGCGATGCGGGCGTGGGTCAGGCGTTCCGGGTCGCTGCCGGCCCGGTCCACGACCGCCTCCGCCAGCTGCCACGCCTGATCGAAGTAGCCGACGCGGACCAGATCGTCCGCGTGTGCGATCACCGTCTGCGCGACATCGCGCCAGCGAAGCGGGTCCTGCTCGATCGCGAGCAGGTCGAGCAGCAGTTCATGATCCAGGCCGCGGAGCGCGCTGTCGCTGACGGTCGCGAGCCACGCCGCGACGCGCTCGGGCGGGTCGTCGCTCGCGCGGTCGACGTCAACCGCGCGGGCGCGGGCGCTCGTGAGTTCCCGCCCGTACTCGGACGACACGTAGGTTTCATCCGAGTACGAGGTCAGCATCCCCTCGACGCGGTCCCACAACTCGGCGAACGACGCCTCGTGGCCGAGCTCGGACGCGGAGACTTCCGTTTCCGCGAGCGCCAGGAGCTGCCGCTGTCGATCTCGTTCCGGCACGAGTGCCTGGAACGCATGCGCCAGGCGATCGGTCGCGCCGCGCTCCGAGATGACGGACCCGGCAACGAACTCCGCCACCGACGTGTCACCCATGCGCTCGGTCATCGCCCCGACGACGTTGATCGTGCCGGCCATGGCCTCCGGCCGCTCGCGCTGCGCGAGCAGGGTGACCATGCTGTCGGCGGAAAATCGCCCCGCGACATGGCTCACCTGCTTGAACACGCTGTCGAGCTTGTCGGGGCTCGTGCGCGCCACGTACTCGGCCAGGCCCCGCAGCAGGGTCACGAACGCGGCGGTCTTGGCATCGACGCCCCCCGACTTGGTCGCGGCTTCGAGCTGGGTCATGAGCTGCTCGAGTTTCTGCGGGTCGCTCACCAGTGCGACCAGCGCCTCGAGCGTCGGGTCGTCGAGCTGCATCTGGGGTCCGCCGATTGCCGCCGCCACGATCTGGTCGATCGTCGCCGCTTCTCCCTGCTTCTCGCGCAGAACCTCGGCGTAGTCGATCTCCGCGATTTCGAGGCTGGGGCCCCCGGCGGTGGCCCAGAGGTGGCCGATGCCGCCATCCCCGCGCACGTCCTCCGGCGACCGGGCGAGCAGGAGCAGGAGGGTACGCCAGGAATCCGCGTCGGCCGCGGCATTGACGGTCAGCGCGCCGATCATGTGCCGGTGAAGGACCTCGGCGAGTTCGCCGATGGCCGGGTCGGGACGCTGCGCGAGCGCGCCGTTGAGCAGCAGCGAGTCCGCGCGGAGCTGCAGCGTGAACGGCCCGCTTTCCGCGAGCCCGGTCGTGGCTTGCGCGAGCCGCGACCGCGACGTGCCGATCGCGGGATGGCTGCCCGGGTACAACGCGACCGCGCGTGCCGCGGCCTTACAGGCGCGGGCGAATTCCGCGAATTTCGCCGCCGCGTCGGGCGCAAGCGTGGGAGGAGCTACGGATTCGGTCATGGCTGCATGCAGGACAGCGGATCGAGCCGCACGTCGTCCGGTTCCGTCACCACGCGGGTGAAATCTCCGCGGCCGTCAGGCGCCCATTCATCAGGGGCGGCGGCTCGACGCACTCGACGAGGCGGTTCCCCCAGGCGTTCGACGCAGTCACGAGCGCGCGCACCAGCTCCGGCGACAGAGGCATCGCTTCGGGCATGGCGTGGGATGCGGCCGCTGAAACGTGTTCATTCTAATCTATAGTAGAGTCCGGCTTTAGCCGGACATCCTTCATCCAACCTTTGATGCGCGCGGTCGATCTCATACGGCACAAGCGGGACGGCGGCACGCTCGACCGCGCCGCCATCGACGTCTTCATCTCCGGCGTCACCGACGGGACCCTCCCGGACTACCAGGCGTCGGCGCTCCTGATGGCGATTTTCCTGCGCGGGATGTCGGGCGGGGAAACCGCCGCGCTCACCGACGCCATGGTCCGTTCGGGCGTACGGGTCGACTATCCGGATATCGACGGAACTCCGGTTGATAAACACAGCACGGGCGGCGTGGGGGACAAAACGTCGCTGATTCTCGCGCCGCTGGCCGCCGCGTGCGGGGCGTACGTGCCCATGATGTCAGGCCGTGGCCTTGGCCATACGGGCGGAACGCTCGATAAACTGGAGGCGATTCCGGGCTTTCGGACGGGCCTCTCCCTGGACGAGCTCAGGCAGGGGCTGGCACGGGTTGGTTGCGCCTTGATTGGCCAAACCGCCGAGATTGCCCCGGCCGACAAGAAGCTCTACGCGCTTCGCGACGTGACGGGCACGGTTGAAAGCATCCCCCTCATCTGCGCCTCCATCATGAGCAAGAAGATCGCCGAAGGGATCGGCGGCCTCGTGCTCGACGTCAAGACGGGGGCGGGCGCGTTCATGAAGAGCCTTGACGATTCCCGGACGCTGGCTGAATCGCTCGTCGCGATCGGGGTCGCGTCCGGCGTGCGCACCGAGGCGCTCATCACCGCAATGGATGCGCCGCTCGGGCGGATGGTCGGCAACTCCCTCGAGGTCATCGAGTCGATCGAGACGCTCAAGGGGAGGGGCCCCGACGACCTGGAGCGGCTGTCCGTGCTGCTCGCGGCGCGAATGCTGATCGCGGCCGGTATGGAACAGGACGAAACGCGCGCGGAGGCGCGCGTGCGGGACGCGCTCGCCTCCGGCGCCGGCGTCGAGAAACTGCGCGCGATCATCGAGTTCCAGGGAGGCGATCCGCGGGTGATCGACGACTACGCCCGGCTGCCGGGCGCGCCGGATCGCCATGACGTGGTCGCTCCTCGAAGCGGCTTTGTTTCTGCGCTCCGGGCCGAGCACATCGGTCGCGCGGCCGTCTCGCTGGGGGCCGGGCGGGGACAGCTTGACGACGTGATCGATCCCGGCGTCGGGATCGAAGTGATGGCCCCTGTCGGTGCGCCGGTGCGCGAAGGGGAGACGGTGCTGCGCGTGTATCACCGGGGGGGACGCGGCCTCGGCGATGCGGCGCCCTTGCTGGCTGAGGCGGTTCTCATCGACGAGGCGCCGCCGACGCCGCGGCCGATCGTCGTCGATCGCGTGCCGCATGCTATCCGGGGGAACTGATGACTGTAACAGCAGAGGCCGATCCGCGCCACGCGCCGCCGCCGCGTGTCCCATTCGACGCGCGCGACATGGCGATCATCGGCGGCGCGGCGCTCGCGGCCGGCGCCGTCGCGCTCCTGGCGCGGTACGCCGTGCCGCGCGTGCAGCCGCTTGTCGGTCTCATCGTCATCATGACGATCGCCTACGCGTGTTCCACCAACCGCCGCGCGATCGATCGGCGCACGGTGGCGTGGGGGCTGGGCCTGCAGCTGCTCTTTGCGCTCCTGGTCCTCAAGACCGCGGCCGGCCAGCGCGTATTCCAGACGCTCGGGGGCGCCATCAACCGCCTGCTGGATTTCGCGTTCGTCGGGTCGAGCTTCGTGTTCGGCCCGCTCGGCGACAAGGAGGTCTGGCCGCGGATCATGACGGCCGTGCTCGGGCCGGAAGGCGCGCGCTACGGGGTCGTGTTCGCCTTCCAGGTGCTGCCGACGATCATTTTCATCGCCGCGCTGTTCGCGATTCTCTATTACTTCGGGGTCATGCAGGTGGTCGTGCGCGCCTTCGCGGTGGTGATGCGGCGCGTGATGCGCGCGTCAGGGGCCGAGTCGCTGAACGTGGCCGCGAGCATCTTCATGGGCCAGACCGAGGCGCCGCTGACGATCCGTCCGTACCTCCCGCGGATGACGGAATCCGAACTGATGACCGTCATGACGTCCGGCATGGCGCACATATCCGGCGGGATCATGGCCGCCTACATCCTGTTCGGCATCGAAGCGCAGCATCTGCTGACGGCGGTCATCATGACGGCGCCGGGCACGCTGATGATGGCGAAGATCTTCGTGCCGGAAACGGAGGTGCCCGAGACGATGGGAACGGTGCGGCTGGAGGTCGAGCGCACCGACGTGAACGTCATCGACGCCGCCGGGCGCGGCACCGGCGAAGGACTCGCGCTCGCGCTGAATGTCGGCGCGATGCTCATCTCGTTTCTCGCGATCATCGCGCTCGTGAACGCGCTGCTCGGCCTGGCGGGCCTGAGCCTGCAGCAGATTTTCGGGTGGGTCTTCGCGCCGGTGGCATGGAGCATGGGCGTTCCGTGGCGCGACGCGCCCACGATCGGCAACCTGCTCGGCACGCGCATGGCGCTCAACGAGTTTGTCGCGTACTCGCAGCTCGGACCGATGAAGTCGGTGCTCGATCCCCGTTCCTTCACCATCGCGACGTTCGCGTTGTGCGGGTTCGCGAACTTCAGCTCCATCGGCATCCAGATCGGCGGCATCGGGGCGCTCGCGCCGTCGCGGCGGCACGACCTCGCGCGGCTGGGCCTGCGCGCGATGCTGGCGGGCACGCTCGCGAATTTCATCACCGCGACGATCGCGGGCTTTCTGCTATGAGCGATCAGTATGCCCTGGTCGAGCGCGCGGCCGCGTTCCTGCGCGGCCGCATCGGCGAGGCCCCCGGCGTCGGCATCATCCTCGGGTCCGGCCTCGGCGATTTCACGGCGGGGCTGACCGACGCCGTCTCGATCCCGTACGGCGAGATTCCTCACTGGCCTGGGTCGGCGGTCGTCGGCCATGCCGGCACGCTCGTGACCGGCGCGATTGCCGGCCGGCAGGTCGCCGCCTTGTCCGGACGCGCGCATTTCTACGAGGGACACACGATGCAGGTCGCGACATTCGCGACGCGCGTCCTGGGACGCCTCGGCGTCCGCACGTTGATCCTGACCAACGCCGCCGGCGGGATTAACCTGACGTTCAAGCCTGGCACCTTGATGGTGATTGACGATCACATCAACCTGATGGGGACCAACCCGCTCGTGGGCGCAAACGACGAGCGGTTCGGCCCCCGGTTCCCCGATATGACCGACGCGTATTCGACGCGCCTGCGCGCCGTCGCGGACGCCGCGTCAGCCACCCGCGGGGTGCCGGTCGCCCACGGCATCTACGTCGCTGTGCACGGCCCCAGCTACGAGACGCCCGCCGAGATCCGATTTCTCCGCGCGATCGGCGCCGACGCCGTCGGCATGTCCACGGTCCCCGAAGCCATCGTGGGCCGCCACATGGGAATGGAAATTCTTGGTGTCTCCTGCATCACGAACCCGGCCGCCGGCGTGCTGCCGCAACCGCTCGTGCACGACGAGGTCATGGCGGTGGCGCGGCGCGTCCGCGGGCAATTCTCCACCCTTCTGGAGGCCGTCATTGAGCGGCTCTGAGCGTCCCAAGGCGCCGATCGTGTCGGAGCGGCGATCGACGCGGCGGCGCAGCTTGAACGACCGTCGCTCCGGCGCCGAGCGTGGAGTCAGCCCCTCCGATGCCCTCGATGCCGAACGGCGCGACCCAACCGATCGCCGGACGACGACCAGGAGAAGCGGGGCCGACCGGCGAAACGAGGCGGCCTGGCAGCTCGTCTCGATCGACCCCGGGTTGCCAGTGAGCCTCGACGGCGATCTGACGCTGCTCGCGGCCGCGACGGCCGCCCGGACGCGCGCGCAGGCCCACTACTCGAATTTCATGGTGGGGGCGGCGCTCGAGACCGCCGCCGGCGAGGTCATCGGCGGCTGCAACATCGAGAACGCGACCTACGGCCTCACGTTGTGCGCCGAGCGCGTGGCGCTCGTCAAGGCGCTCTCCGACGGGCACTCGATTTTCACGCGCATTGCCGTCGTCGCCGACACCGAGGCGCCCACGCCGCCGTGCGGGCCGTGCCGGCAGCTGCTGTGGGAGTACTGCGGCGACATCGATATCATTCTTGGCAACCTGAACGGACCGACCGGCCGGTTCCGGCTGTCGGCGCTTCTGCCGATGCCCTTCGACCGGCGACTCCTGGGATAAGACACCATGCTTCCGACGATTGATTGGCAGGGCGATACGATCGTGATGGTCGATCAGCGCAAGCTGCCGGGACAGGAAATCTACGTGCGGTGCCGCAGCGCGCAGGACGTCGCCCGGGCCATCCGTACGATGGTCATCCGTGGCGCGCCCGCGATCGGCGTCGCGGCGGCGATGGGCCTGGCGCTCGGCATGCGGCGCAGCACCGCGAAGGGGACCAAGCAGTTCGCGGTGGAGTTCCAGAAGAACTGCGACATGCTGGCGGCGACGCGGCCGACCGCCGTCAATTTGTTCTGGGCGATCGACCGGATGAAAAGGGCGTTCGCCGAAGGCGCGCAGGCGGGGGAATCGCCCGAGGAGATTGCCGACCGTCTCGAACGCGAGGCGCGCGCGATCCACGACGAGGACGTGGCCAACTGCCGCCTCATGGGAGGTGTCGGCGCCGCGGTCGTGCCCGACGGCAGCCGCGTCCTCACCCACTGCAACGCGGGCGCGCTCGCCACAGCCGGTTACGGATCCGCGCTCGGCGTGATTCGCGCCGCCGTCGAGCAGGGCAAGAAAATCGCTGTCTTCGCGGACGAGACCCGCCCCTTCATGCAGGGGGCGCGGCTGACCGCATGGGAGCTCATCCGCGACGGCATCAGCACGACGGTCATCACGGAAAGCATGGCGGGACCGCTGATGCGCGCCGGTGAAATCGACCTCGTCGTCGTCGGCGCCGATCGGATTGCCGCAAACGGGGACACCGCCAACAAGCTCGGCACCTACACCGTGGCCGTGCTCGCGCACGAACACAAGCTGCCGTTCTACGTCGCGGCCCCGCTGTCGACGATCGACCTGGCGACCCCGGACGGGGAAGCCATTCCGATCGAGGAGCGGGACCAGCGCGAGGTCACGCACCTGGGCGCTTCGAGGCTG
>JANNHC010000584.1:0-1524 GCA_031404215.1 Acidobacteriota bacterium | reverse complement strand
GGCGGACTTCGACGATCTCGAAGTTGTTGTCGCGCATCGCATCGATGATCGTCTTGGTGTTCACGTACCCGTTTATGGGAGAGCGATGAGACAATCCCTGATCCTTAATCCCTGATCCTATAATCTCTAATCCTTAATCCCAAATCCTCAATCCCAAAGCTCACGTCCAAAGTCCCTATGCTGCACACCCTGCTGACCCTGGCGCTCTTCTCGCCGGCCCCGTCGCCGGTGGCATCAACGACGCTCGTTATGCCCAAGGCCGGCGACGCGGTCGTCTCCATCGCCGTCAACGATTCCCGGTTTCCCGCGGCGACGGCTCTCGATCTTGTCGTGGACGGCGAGGTGCGAACAACGGTTCTCATCTTCGGCAAGGTCGGCCACCCGGCGTACACGGCGCTGTTGCACGCGCTTCCGGCAGGGCGCCATGAAATCACGGCGCAGGCGTCCCCGTATTGGACCTGGCCCTCGTCGGCAACGGCGCCGGCCCTCACGGCATCTCCGGCGCCGGATTCGATCGTGACGGCCCACGCGCCGGCGCTCTGGTTGCGGTCCGACACGATCGGGGTATCGACCGACCTGCCGCTCGCGATGTATGCGGAAGACCTGCGCGTCAACGGGACCGGCGTGCTGCGATACAGCATCATCTTTTCGAATGAAGACGGCGGCACGGCCACGCCTGCGCTCCTGGCGCGTTGGGGACGCACAACGGACATCGAGATGGCCTACGAAGAGGCATGGCGTGACGGACGCATGACTGCCGCGCGTTATCAAGGTCCGGATCATCACGTGCTCGAGTACACGGGTGCCCGGCAGGCGGAACATCCGTCGCTGGTTGACGCCACCCTCAATAATGTCTTCCTCGATCGGGGGCGGACGGCGGTCCGCGTCACGATGGTTCCGGTCCTGGTCGATCTCCAGTCGGCGACCCGCGAGTCCGTGATGGATCGGCAGCCGTGGATCTACCGGAGAATGGCCGACGAACTCCAGGAAGAAGGGAAGGCGGCGGTGTTCGGCGACGTTCGCGAGTACCTGTACGTTGACGCGCGGCTGACGCTGTCGAATGCCGCCGTCGCGGCGATCGCGCGCGGCGACGACGGCACGTGGCGCTCGTCGGATCGTGGCATCAAGGAACTCGCCGTCGAACGCAACGGCTGGGTGCGCATCGCGATCCCGCGCTCTCGACGCGCAAGCGATGTCGGGTTCCACTGCTATCCGACGAAAGCCACGACGGCCGGCACGTGCCGCATCGAGATCAGCCGGGTGCTCGCCCTCGACGAGAACTACACGCCCGGCCCCGATCGGGGCGCCGGCGCACTGGATCTGCAGACCGGTGAAATGCGCGCCATCGCACTCAAAAAGTAGAGACCTATAGCGTCCGGTATGTCAATTGAATCGGACCGTGCCGACAAGGGGATAGTGATCCGACCCGAAGCGTGACGGAGCCCGACGGAACTCCGCGTTCCAGCCTGGCGCAAGCCTGAAGAATGCGTGGTCGAGACGCAGGACACCGCGGAACGTCGCGCG
>JANNHC010000583.1:0-2554 GCA_031404215.1 Acidobacteriota bacterium | reverse complement strand
CAAACTGTTGCGGGAATTTACGTTTTTGAAACGCACAATCTCGGCATTCCGCTGACAAAATTTATTCTCTTTACCTGTTTTGCGTTTCATGCGTCGGCAATATCCATAGGTGTTTTAATCAGCCCGCGCGAGAGGAACTCGGACAGGAGCTTCCATAATTCCCGTCGCGACACGGGATCGACGCCGGTTGTCGGCTCGTCGAGGATCAGGATCTTCGGTTCGTGCACGAGCGTGCAGGCGAGAGCCAGCTTCTGCTTCATGCCGCCCGAGAGCCGATCGGCGCGGCGGGCGCGGAACGGCGCCAGTTGCGTCATCTCGAGCAGCCGCTCGCGTGACGCCCGGTAGCTGCGGACGCCGTGAATTTCGGCGAAGAACGCCATGTTCTCGTCGATCGACAGGTCGCCGTACAACGAAAACCGCTGCGACAGGTACCCGATGTCGGCCGTCACCGCGCGGTGCTCTGTGACGGGGTCACGTCCGAGCACGCGCACCTGCCCTCCATCGGCGCGGAGCAGTCCGCACGCCAGCCGAATCGAGGTGGTCTTTCCCGCGCCGTCCGGGCCTATCAGGCCGAACATCTCCCCCGGTTCAATCGCAAACGACACGTCCTCCACTGCGTGCACGTCGCCGTACCGCCTGGTCACGCGATCAAAGGCGATGGCGGCTGTCATGACGGACCGTGGCCTGGCAGCTCCGCTTCCACCGGCATGCCTGGCTTGAGCACCCCTTCGCGGTTGTCCACGCTCACCTTGATGCGGTACACGAGCTTGGAGCGCTCGTCAGCCGTTTGCACGTTGCGCGGCGTGAACTCGGCCTTCGGGGAAATGAAGGTGATCGTGCCCTGAAGGCGCTGACCCGCATCGGTCACGAGCGTAACCGGCTGCCCCAGCCGCAACCGCGGCACCACGGGCTCGTCCACATAGACGTTCGCCCACGCGTGATCGAGATCCGTGATGGCCGCAACGGGGCTCCGCGGTGCGAGCATTTCACCGGCGTCGGCCAGCTTGGCCGTGACGATACCGGCGACCGGAGAGGTGAGGACCGCGTCGGCCACATTTTTCTGCAGGGCGGCAATCTGGGCGTCGGCAGAGGCCACGCGCGCGCGGGCGCCCGCGACTTCCTCGGCGCGCGCTCCGGCGCGGAGCCGGGCGACCCCCTCGGTTGCCGCTCGCGCGCGGTCGCGCGCTGCCGTTTCATGTGCGGCCGCGATATCGCGGCGCGTCGCCGCATCGTCTCGCTGCTTGCGCGAGCCCGCGTTCGATTGCAGCAGCGCGTCGAATCGCGCCAGATCGGCCGCGGCGGCCTCCAGTTCGGATTGGGCGGCCCGCACGTCGGCGTGGGCGGAGTCGGCCTGGGCGCGCGCCTGGCGGATATCCTCCGCGCGCGCCCCTGCCTGCAACAGCCGCAACGCGGCGACGGCCTGATCCCGGTCGGCCTCCGCGCGGCGGAGCGCAATTTCGACATCGGCCGTGTCGAGCCGCGCAAGAAGCGCGCCCTTGGCGACGCGATCCCCCTCGGCAACCGCAACCTCGATCAGTCGGCCGCCCACCTGGGGCGCCACGCGGACATCGGTGGCTTCGACATATCCGGATGCGCGCCCGGGAACCGCGGCGACGTGCCTTCCGCAAGCCGGCGCGGCCAGCGCGACGATCAGGGCGGCGAGCGGCGTGTGCCAACGACCGATGCTCATGCTGTCCGTCCTTCCAGCGCCATCAGCGCCGCGCGCTGCACGTGCGCCACGACTTCGTCTCGCGAGACCGCCGCCGCGCCAGGCACGCCGCCTCGGGCGAGGCGGCCCCGCACGGGTGCGCTGGCGAAGAACAGGAGAAGGGGGCCCACGATGCCGGCATGGACCAGCAGCGGGTTGACACGCTGAAACCGGCCGGCGGCCTGTCCCTCGTGCAGAATCCGGCCGAGCGACTTCATGATGCCGGCCATGTGGACCAGGGTGCTGTCGTCGAGCTGGGCGCCGCCCCCGGCAATCTCGCGAAACCAGATCGGCGGAAAGTGGGGACGCGCCTCGGCCTCGATGGCGATCGCGTCCACGAACGCGCGGACCTTGTCGGCCGGATCGACCGCGGCGCGCGCGGCCTCGGCGACCCGCGTGGCGACCGCCTCGAACATATCGCGGAGGATTTCCCGGTACAGCGCGGCCTTGCTCGTGAAGTGGTAGTAGATCATCGCCTTGTTGACGCGCGCCGCGCGGGCGATGCGGTCGACGTTCGCCCCCGCAAACCCGCGTGCCGCAAACTCGGCCGCCGCGGCCGTCAGCAGCCGCTGCTTCGACGTCGCGCTGCGTTCCCCCTGGCTACGCCGCGTTCCCGGTGATTGCATTCTGGATCTGTGGAGCGACGTACAAAGTAACTATTTAGTTAGTTTAACTAACCAGATATTTAATATAAAACCTGGCTCATGTCAAGCGCACCCTGGCTCCCCTGGCCCGTGTGCCCCTAGCCTCCAGTCTTCGGGAACGCGAATCTCGATGCCGCCCCACATGGCGAAGACATCGAGCACGGCTTCACCGTCGATCGCCGCCTGGCGCAAATCAATTTCA
>JANNHC010000582.1:0-5792 GCA_031404215.1 Acidobacteriota bacterium | reverse complement strand
GGTGCAGTACGACGTTCTCCCGCATGTGATCAACGTCGATCAGGCGCTCTCCGGAAGCGCGCCGGCGGTCTTCACCCCCGGCAACGTCCGGCAGGGAGTCGCGCAGGAAACCGGCGATCTGGCCGCCGGATTCAAGCAAGCCGCGCACGTTCTCGAAGAAACCTACGCGACGCACGTCATCACCCACGTGTGTCTCGAGTCCCACGGCGCGGTGTGCGAGTGGGACGGCGATCGCCTGACCGCCTGGGTATCGACGCAGGGCGTCAGCGCTTCCCGCGACGGCTTTGCCAACGGACTGAGCATTCCTGCTGCAAACGTGCGCGTCATAACCCAGCACATGGGGGGCGGCTTCGGCAGCAAGTTGGGTTCTGATCCGCAAGCCATCATCTGCGCGCGGCTGGCGAAAGAAGCGAACGCTCCGGTCAAGTTGATGCTCGATCGCAAGGAAGAGCATCTCGCCACGGGCAATCGGCCATCGGCGACGGCGCGCATCAAGGCTGGCGTGTCGGCCGACGGCATGCTGACGGCTCTCGACGCCGAGACCTGGGGTACGGGCGGCGCCGGCGCCGCGGCCGGATTCCCATTGCCCTATATTTATCAATTCCCGAACCGGCGGCGCACGCACAAGGACGTCTTCATCAACACCGGTCAGCAGCGGCCGATGCGGGCGCCGGGCCATCCCCAGGGCTCGTTCATCACCGAAGTGCTGATGGAGGAGCTCGCCGACCGCGTGAAGATGGATCCGATCGACTTCCGGATCAAGAATCTGCCGCCTGAGGCGCCCAATGCCATGTGGGGCGCCTACCTTCGACGCGGCGCCACGGAATTCGGGTGGAACAAGCGCCATCAGACGGGCGATCCAACGCCCGGTCCGATCAAGACCGGAATGGGCGTCGCGATCAACACCTGGGGAGGCGGCGGGCGTGGGCCGTCGCAGGCGCACATCGACATCTCCTCGGACGGCGTGGTGGTCGTCAAAGTCGGAACCCAGGATCTCGGCACCGGCACCCGCACGTTGGTTGCGGTCGTGGCCGCCGATACCCTGGGCCTCCCTGTCACCGCGATCAGGCCGGAAATCGGCGACACGATGTACCCGATCAGCGGCGGATCAGGCGGGAGCACCACGGCGGCAGCGATCAGCCCGGCGATCCGGATCGCTGCTGTCAATGCGCTCGACGCGCTCAAGGAGCGAGTCGCTCCCGTTCTTGGCGTGGAACCGGCCTCGCTCGTCGCTGTCGGCGGACGGATTCAGGTCAAGGACAATCCGTCGAAAGGCATGTCCTGGACCGAGGCCTGCAAGCAGCTCGGCACCCAGCCCATTTCGGTCGACGGCAACTGGCAGCCCGGACTGTCGTCGGTCACCACATCGGGCGTTCAGTTTGCCGAAGCCACCGTGGACATCGAGACGGGCATCGTCAAGGTGACGCGCGTGCTGGCGATCCAGGATTGCGGCCTCATCGTGAGCAGGCTCACCACTGAAAGCCAGGTCTACGGCGGCGTGATCGGCTCGCTCAACTTTGCGCTCTACGAGGATCGCATCCTCGATCGCAACACCGGGCAGATGGTGAACCCCAACATGGAGTGGTACCTGCTCGCCGGCATGTCCGACATGCCGAAGATCGATGTCCGGCTCGTCGATCAATCGGAGCGGGGCGTGATCGGGGTCGGCGAGCCGCCGACCGTGCCAACCGCTGCGGCCATTGCCAATGCGGTGCGGAACGCCATCGGCGTCACCGTGCGCAGCCTGCCGCTCACGCCGGCGAAAATCCTGCAAACACTGGCCGGGCGCCGGACATAGCGAGGAGAACTGCTGTGAAAGCGTTTTCGTACGTCAATCCCAGGAACGAAAAAGAGGCGATCGCCGCGCTGAGCGCGGAGCCCGACAAGGTGATGCCGCTCGCAGGCGGCCAGGATCTCCTCGCGAGACTGAAGGACTACATCGCCGAGCCGGACCGGGTGGTCAACGTCAAGGGCGCCCTGGACGCCACGGTGACGGCGATGCCGGGCGGAGGTCTCAAGATCGGCGCGGCGATGAAGATGGCCGACCTTGCGGAGAACTCGCAGGTCGCGAAGCTGTATCCCGCGATCGCGCTCGCCGCGATCGAGGTCGGCACGCCGCAGATTCGCAACCAGGGCACGGTGGGAGGGAACCTCAACCAGCGGCCGCGGTGTTGGTACTATCGCAACGAAGAGTTCGTCTGCTTCAAGAAGGGGGGCAACGTCTGCTTCTCTCCTGCGGGCGAAAACCAGTTTCACTCGATCTTCGGCAACGGTCCGAGCTTTATCGTGCATCCTTCGAGCCTGGCCGTGCCCTCGGTCGCCTACGGCGCCACATTCCGGCTGGTCGGCCCCAAGGGCGAACGGATGGTCGCCGCCGCCGACTACTTCACGATGCCGACGCTGCAGAACGTCAGGACTGAGAACGTGCTCGCGCCGAACGAGCTCCTGACGCACGTCATCCTTCCCGCGCCCGGCGCGGTCAAGAGCGGTCACTACGAGGTCCGGTACAAGGAATCGCACGACTGGCCGATCGCCTTCGCCACGGTCGTGCTCGCGATGAAGGGGGACACGATCAGCTCGGCACGCGTCGTCATGGGGGCGGTCGCGCCCATTCCCTGGCGGTCGCAGGCGGCCGAGGCCGCCCTCGTCGGCAAGCCCCTCAACGAGGTGACTGCGGCAGCGGCGGCCGAAGCAGCCCTGCGCGACGCCCGGCCGTTGAGCCAGAACGCTTACAAGGTCCAGATCGCGAAGACCGCAGTGAAGCGCGCGATCTTACACGCAGGCGGAGTCACAACAGTCTAGCTGGGAGTGAGCGCCATGGAATCCCTGACATCGCCGAAGATTACGGTTGGGCTTCATTGCCTGTGCCTGCGAACCAAGAGCATGTACATCGCATCCGTTGTCGATCCGGCTGAGTCCACTTTTTACGACTCGTACGAAACGGCTGCATACTGGTGTGTGGAGACACAGAGCGGCTTCGGGCCGGATGGGCAACCCGTCCGGCCGGATGTCTGCCGTAGCGGCCGCAGCTGCTGCAAGTTGTAGCGCCCGCGGCCCGAGCGAGGCTCGACCAGCCTCCGCCAAGGCTACGGCGGTCCGCCGAAGCTTCACCGAAGGCGGAAGCCGGCGAGCGAGAGCACGTGGGGGTGGGGCCCCACGCGCAGTGAAAGGAAAGGAACGCGCTCATGAAACGAGTGATACTGACGGCGGTGCTGGCGGCTGTGACGGCCGCGCCTCTGCTCGGCGCGGGCGGGGCTTCGATCAAAGGCTCGTACGTCGAGGCGCGCACAGCGGAGGTGTTCACCGGCGGCTGCATCATGAACGGGGAAGCGGCGACCACCGGCCGGGAAGCGCTGCTCGCCTGGAAGGTCGATCGCGGCAGCTTTGACGGCGTCGCGCTCAACGGGCTGTCGATCGTCGCGGCTGTCGCCGGCGACGCCAACCTGGGCATCCGCGAGATCGGTGGCGACACCGCCCACACCCGGGCGGCGGTGTTCGTGGACGAGCGCGCCACCGCCGCGCAGCGAACCGCGCTCGTGTCGATGGCCAGACAACTCTCGAACGGCATGGTCGGCACGATCGTGGAGCTCACGCCGACAGCGATCCAGTTCGTCGACGAAGGGCGGGCCATCAGGGTGTCCGCACCATCGCTTCGGCTGGCGGTGAACAAGGAAATCACGCACGACTCCACGTGTGGCGGGAAGCAGTGGTTTCATCCGCTGTCCGCCGTCGACGGCGCCGCCATGGGCACGACGACCGAGAACGCCTTCAGCGGCTCAGCGCTAGGAACCAAGTGGAGCGATCCGAACAAGCGATCGTCCTTCTTCGGGGCCTTCTCGTACTAGCCGCCGCCGGGTCGAAATGCCGCGGTTGAAGGTCATCTATCGCGCGGCGATGTGAGCGGCAGGTGAGGCTGACAGGCCTTGCGCGGTTCCGCGTTCCCGCGTAATGTGGGGCGCGATCCATGCCGGCCAACGATCGATCTCTCGCCCGGTTGCGCGCGCTGGTGCGCGCACGGGAACACAGCCGCGGCCTCCTGATCGCGTTCGAGGGGCCTGACGGCGCCGGCAAGACGACGCAGCGGAAGCTGTTCAAGACCTGGCTGAAGAGCGAAGGGCACCAGGTTGTGACGAGCAAATGGAACTCGTCACCGCTCATCAGGCCGCTCATCAAGGCCAGGAAAAAGGCGCACGCCCTCGGGCCCGAGGAATACTGCCTGCTGCACGCGGCGGACTTCCGACATCGCCTCCACACCGAGATCCTTCCAGCCCTGTGGGAGGGAAAAACCGTCCTCGCGGACCGATTCCTGTTCACCGGGCTCGCGCGCGATTCGGCGCGCGGCCTCGATTTCGACTGGCTCCTGCACGTGTACTCACCGCTGTTCTGGCCGGATATGGTCCTCTACTTCGCGGTGTCGCCGGACACGTCGGCGAAGCGTATTGCGGCCGATCGCCAGCCGAAATACTACGAGGCGGGCCAGGACGTGACCGGGGCGGACGACGCGCTCGCCAGCTACCGCCAGTTCATCGGACGCGTCATCCACGAGTACGACGCGCTCGCGCTCATCTTCGAGTTCCTGACGATCGACGCGGAGCAGCCGATGTACGAGCAGCACCGGCGAATCCGCGACGCGTTTGCCGCCGGCGGCCGCCGGCCGTGGGCGAAGTGGAACCTGGAGGCCGTCACCGAATGGATCGCCAGCGTGGGAGACTCGACGCATGCCGGCTGAGGCGGGGCGCGGACGGCTCATCGCCGTTGAAGCCGCGCGCGGGCGCGACGCCGAACGCGGCGCCGCGAAAGTGCGGGCCGCCCTCAGGAGCAAGCGGCACAACATCCGCGGGGGGATCAGCCACTGGGATGCGTCAGGGACGTTCTACGAGCTGCGCCTCAGCCGACGGAACGCTGTGGTCCTGTCGGCGCGGACGCTGCTGCTCCTGTACGCGTCAGATCTCGCGTTCCGCTTGCGCTGGGAGATTAGGCCGGCGCTCGCGGAGGGTCAGATCGCCATCGCGGCGCCGTACATCGAAACGGCGATCGCATTCGGCGAGGCGGCGGGACTTTCGCGGAAGTGGATCGCCGAGCTCCTCCGGTTCGCGCCCCGGGCGGACATCTGCCTGCACGTGAAAGACGCGAAGGCTGGCGCCGGGTGGAAGCGCCGCCCGATGGATGGCTTTCCGGAATTTGCCGCGGCGGCGCTGCGCGGGAAAACGCCAGGCAAAGGCTCCCCGCGCCGCGAGCACGCGGTCGAGGCGCTGAACCGTCTGAAACGCGGGTCGCAGTGCGACGACCTGCGGCAGAAGAGCCTCGGGCGGCTCCTCAGGGCTCTTCGGGACGGCAGGCCTTCGCGGCCTTCCCAGGGTCGATGATCTTCGTCACTTCGCAGCGGACGTACGGACCGCGCTCGCGCGAGAACTGTTTCAGGAAGGCGACCCCCTCCTCGAATTCGTCGTTGGTGAACGCCTTCAGCGTGTCCTGCCTCATCGTGGGCCCGATGAGCGCATAGAGGCGGTCAATCTCCCGTTCCAGCCAGCCGCGCGGCGCGATTCCGAGCTTTTTATCCGCGTTCGCCTCGTCCTCGCTCACCTCCTCGGCAGACGCAGCGGCCTCCAGCAGCGTGGTGAAATAGGCGTTGCGCAGCGCCGGGATCCTCATGACGCGCCGCATCAGGACATTCTCATTGTGCCCGGCGAGGATCGGATAGTCGATGGCGCGGAAAGTGTTATCGGCGTCCCAGAGGAGGAACTGCGACAGGTTCTTCTTCTCGAACCGGTACAAATAGAAGTTGTTCATGC
>JANNHC010000581.1:0-9568 GCA_031404215.1 Acidobacteriota bacterium | reverse complement strand
AGTAAGTTCGGTTGCCTGAACGTTATTGAAGCGTGAAATTCACCGTGACGGTCATGATGACTGGCACGGGCACACCGTTGAGCAATGTCGGCGTGAACACCCATTGCTTCACGGCGTCGAGCGCGGCCTGGTCGAGCAAGGGGATCGAGCGCAGGACTTTCGCGTCCTTGACCCGGCCATCAGCGCCAATCGTGGCTTCGATGATGACCACGCCCGACACGCGCGCGGACTGCGCGATGGGCGGATAGACGGGGCGGACGTCTTTCGTCTTGGTCGGCGTCTTGATGTTGCCGCCGACACGGACCGGAGCGGCGGGCGGCGGCGGGGGGGGGGGCGGGGCCTCGGGCAATCCGCCGACCACGCCACCGATCGTGCCTCCCGGCACGCCACCTTCGACGCCGCCAGGCACGCCGGCCGTGGACGGGATCGACGGGGCTTCGGCGACGATTTCCTTCGGGGCCTCGACAGGCGCCGCATTCGGGTTCGACACCGGAACGGGCGCCACCTTGGGAGGCGCCGCGGCGGCGGGGGGGGGCGGCGGCGGCGGCGGCGGCGGGGGTGGCGCCCCCACAAACGCCATCATCGTCGGGGGCGTGGGCATCTCGCCCATGGCCATCAGGGGAATGATGATCACCGCGGCGAAAATCGCCACGTGCGCGACGACCGAGAGCGGCAGGGTGTACCACTTCTGCGACCCGAGCTTGACGGTCGGGTTCGTCACATCACCGAACATGTCACGCGGCACGGCTCACTCCTTCTGGCTCTTCACGATTGCGGCGCAAGACCGCGCATTATAGTCAGAGCCAAAAACCAGTGTCAACGAAGCATCTTCCGGTTGGTTAGACACCGGGGATCCGGGAATGGCCCTCGTCAATGGCGACAAAATTGACGCCTTTCTCTACCGGCGCCGCGCGGGCGCCTGGATCCGCATGCTGTAGAACGATCGCCACACGAACACGGCTGAGGCGAGGATGAAGGCCGCGGCCAGCACATGACTCATCATCGCACCATATTGATCTGCAAGCTGCACGCCCAGCTCCACGGCGAGCAGGCCGAACAAGGTCGTGAACTTGATCACCGGGTTCATGGCCACCGACGAGGTGTCCTTGAACGGATCGCCTACCGTGTCGCCGACCACCGTCGCGGCATGCAGCGGCGTCCCTTTTTCCTTCAGCTCGACCTCGACAATTTTTTTCGCGTTGTCCCAGGCGCCACCGGCATTCGCCATGAAAATCGCCTGGAAAAGGCCGAACAATGCAATCGAGACGAGGTAGCCAATGAAAAAGTACGGTTCGAGAAACGCGAACCCGAGCGTCGCGAAGAAGATCGCGAGGAAGATATTGAACATCCCCTTCTGCGCATACTGGGTGCAGATCTCGACGACTTTTTTACTGTCCGCCACGGACGCTTTCTTCACTGCGCCGTCGAGCTTGATGTTCGCCTTGATGAACTCGACCGCTCGGTACGCCCCTGTCGTCACGGCCTGCATGGAGGCGCCGGTGAACCAGTAAATCATGCACCCACCGGTAATGAGGCCGAGCAGGAACGGGGGGTGGAGAATCGACAGATACTGCAACAGTTCAGGTTGGAGCCGGTGCGTCAGCACGACAATGATGGAAAAGATCATCGTCGTGGACCCGACCACCGCGGTGCCGATCAGCACCGGCTTGGCGGTCGCCTTGAAGGTGTTGCCGGCGCCATCGTTTTCTTCGAGGAGATGCTTGGCCCGCTCGAAGTTCACGTCGAATCCGAAGTCCCGCTTGAGCTCTGCCTTGATGTTGGGGTGCGATTCGATGGTGGACAGTTCGAAGACCGACTGCGCGTTGTCAGTGACGGGCCCGTATGAATCGACGGCGATGGTCACGGGCCCCATGCCGAGGAACCCGAACGCGACCAGGCCGAAGGCAAACACCGCCGGGGCGATCATCAGGCCGGCCGGGAACTGCGTGCTCACGCCGTAGGCGATCGACATCAGCGCGACAATCACCATCCCGAGCCAATACGCGCTGAAATTGCCGGCCACCAGCCCCGACAGTACGTTGAGCGAGGCGCCCCCTTCGCGGGACGAGATGACGACCTCTCGCGTGTGCGCCGATTCGGTCGAGGTGAAGACCTTCACCAGCTCAGGAATAATCGCGCCCGCCAGCGTGCCGCACGTGATGACGGTCGAGAGCTTCCACCACAGGCTGGGATCGCCGCCCAGGCCAGGGATGAGCAGGTACGAGACCGCGTAGGTCAACGCGACGGACACGAGCGACGTCAGCCACACCAGGGTCGTCAGCGGCGTCTCGAAGTTCATCGTGGCCGCCGTACGGTACGTCGCCTTCGCCCATGCGGCGTTCACGAGGTACGACACGCCGCTGGCGATCACGCCCATGATGCGCATGACGAAGATCCAGACGAGCAGCTGGACCTGGATATTCGCGTCGCTCACCGCGACGAGGATGAACGAGATCAGGGCGACGCCCGTGACGCCGTACGTCTCGAAGCCGTCCGCGCTCGGCCCGACCGAATCCCCCGCGTTGTCTCCGGTGCAGTCGGCAATGACCCCGGGGTTACGCGCGTCGTCTTCCTTGATGTTGAAGACGATCTTCATCAGATCGGCGCCGATGTCGGCGATCTTCGTGAAAATGCCGCCGGCGATGCGGAGCACCGCCGCGCCGAGCGACTCGCCAATCGCGAAGCCGATGAAGCAGGACCCCGCGTAACCCCCCGGGATGAACAGGAGGATGCACAGCATCAGGAACAACTCGACGCTGATGAGCAGCATCCCGATGCTCATCCCGGCGCTCAGCGGAATTGCGTGAATGGGATACGGCAGCCCGCGGAGACCGGCGAACGCGGCGCGCGAATTGGCGAAGGTATTCACGCGGATGCCGAACCACGCGACGCCGTAGCTGCCCGCGATGCCGACCAGGCTGAACAGCAGGATGATGAGGACCTTGACGGGGGCGAAATGCTGCAGCGCGCCGAAGTAAAAGACCATGATGACGCCAATGAATACCTCGAGGAGCAGGATGAACTTCCCCTGCGTGACGAGGTATGTCTTGCACGTCTCGTAGATCAGCTCGGAGATTTCGAGCATCGAGCGGTGGACGGGGAGGTTTTTCAGCTGCCTGAAGATCACGAGTCCGAAAATCAGCCCGAGCACGCATACGCCGAGGCCGCCCATCAGCAGCGTCCGGGCGTTGACTCCCTGGAAATCGACCGCGCCGAGGTCCGGCAGCACGAGGTTCGCTTCGCCGCCAGCCGGACGCGTGTCCTGCTCGACCGCTGCGCCCCCGGGAAGTTGCGGCGAGGCGAGCGCCACGCGCCCGCCGGCGGCCAGCGACAACAGCAGGAGGGCTGCCAGGACCCCGGTGCGCGCGGCGCGTGAACAGAACGTGTCGGACATGTCTCTCCTTGGACTCCTGTACCACCCGGACATCGGCGGCACGCAAAAAGCTACGAATCGTACTCAATCTGGTGGGGCTTATTCAAGCCACCATCGGCGAACGCGGCGCGATGCCGGCCGCTACACGCGGAAATCGCCGACTCGATCGTCGCCGCGCCGCGCCTTGACGCGGCTCGACAGGGCCATCCCGCCGGTGAGAAAGATGCGGATCCCCTGTTCGACCGTCACGTCCGGGAACGAGGCCTTGTCCCGTGGGCAAATCAGGACGTCCCCGAGGTACAGATGATTGGTCGGGACGTACACGGCGATCATGGCTTCCGGACCCTGGCCGCGGTCAATCGTGAACTCCCTGGTGAGAAAGCCCATCGCAAAACCGCGCGCCGGTACCTCCACCAGCACGACGCGCTTGAATCCGTACTCGTTGTCGGGCGAAAAGGCGACGACCAGCTGCTTGACCGGCGCGTAGATCGTGCGGAACACCGGCACGCGCAACAGGTAGCCTTCGGTCTTCTGCAGCAGCCGCTTGCCGATCACGTTCGTCGCGAGCGCGCCGACGAGGAGCACGAACAAGGCGGTCGTGAGGATGCCCAGCCCCGGCACATGCGTGAGGCCGAGCTGCGGCATGCGCTGCAGCCACGCATCGTAGAACGGCCCGACGAAGCCGTCGATGAGCCGGAAGATCCAGATGAAGGCCGCGACGCTGATCACGAGCGGCACCGTCACGAAGAAACCGGCGATGAAGCTGCGTCGAAGCCACTGCATCGCGGGCGCTACACCCAGCGGGCTGCAATCGCTCCGAACACAACCAGACCCAGCGCGATGCGGTACCAGCCGAACGGCACGAACCCGGCGCGCCTCACCACGGCCAGGAACGGCTTGACGACCAGAACCGAGGCGATGAACGCCATGACGAACCCGATCGCGATTTCAACCGCGCGCTCAGGCGCAAGATGGTGTCGCACCTTCAGGAGACTGTGCACGAAGGCGGCCATCATGGTCGGCATCGCCAGAAAGAACGAGAACTCGGCGGCCGCCGGCCGATCGAGCCCCATGAGCATGCCGCCGACGATCGTGGCCCCGGACCGCGAGACACCCGGAACGAGTGCCAGCACCTGGCACGCGCCGATGCCGAGCGCGCGAGCGAGTGGCGTCCGTTCTGCATCCAACACGTGCGGCGCGGGCCGATAGCGTTCAACCAGCAGCATCACGATACCGCCCAGGACGAACGAGGTCGCGATGACCGTGGGGCTGGTATACAGAACCCTGGTGACATAGTCGGCCAGAAACGCACCCGCGAGGACGGCGGGCGCGAACGCGACGAGAATCATCGCGGCAAACCGCCTGGCATCCCCGTCCGAGGGCAGCCCTGTCACGATGCGCATGATTTTGGACCGATACAGCCACATCACCGCGAGAATCGATCCGAGCTGGATCATGACCGTGAACACGCCGCCGGGATCCTCGTAGCCCAGCAGGCTCGCGCCGAGGAGCAGGTGGGCCGTGGATGAGACCGGCAGAAACTCCGTCAGGCCCTGGATGACCCCCAGCAAGGCGGCGACAAGCAGTGTCACGCGGTCCGCTTACGACGCACGTTGGCGACCCGGCTTGCGGGGGGTCTTCGCCGCCGGTGCCGGCGCGGCCGCCGCCGACTTGGAGAGCTTGCCTGGCTGCTTGGAGCGGCCCTGCCAGATGACGGCAATCGCCGCCGCGATGAACACGCTCGAATACGTGCCCGTGACGATGCCGACGATCATCGTGAACGCGAAGCCGTGCAGGACATCGCCCCCGAACAGGAAGAGCGCCAGCGCGCTCAGGAACGCCGTGCCGGCGGTAATGACCGTCCGGCCGAGCGTCTGGTTCACCGACTTGTTGACGATGTCGTAGAGGTTGTCGCGGCGCATGCCGCGGATGTTCTCGCGGACCCGGTCGAAGATGACGATGGTGTCGTTGGTCGAATACCCGGTCACCGTCAGGATCGCGGCGATGACGTTCAGCGACAGGTCGTACCGGAAAAATGCCAGAAACGCCAGCGTGACGAGCAGGTCGTGGATTGTGGCGACGACCGCCCCGACGGCAAAACTGAACTGGAACCGGAACGCAATGTAGAGAAGGATGCCCACGAGCGACATCACGGTCGCGAGGATGCCCTTCCGTCGCAGGTCCTGGCCGACCGCGGGACCGACGATCTCGGTGCCATTGACGTGGAAGGTTCCGACGCCAGCCGCCTTGAGCGCGGCGACGACGCCGTCAGCGGCCTGGCTGAGGCCCCCCCCGGATTCCTGGCCGACGCTCGGCACCCGAATCAGGTACTGGCGTGCGGAGCTGTCGCCGTACGGCTGGATGACAGCGTTCTGCCCCTCCCCCGGCTTGGCGCGATCGAGGGCCGCGCGGACCACCGCCGCGTCGGGCGGCTGCTGATCGAACTGCACGATGACAATCGTGCCACCGGAGAACTCGACGCCGAGCGGCATACCCCGCGCCCAGATGACGGCCAGACCCGCGAGGATGATCAGCCAGGAGAGGCCGACGGCGAACCAGCGCCACCGCAGGAAATCGAAGTTTGGAGTCGTGAAAATCTGCATGGTTCGTCGCTCTGGCTAGATGCTCAGCGAGGCGGTCTGGCGCTGGCCGAGCACGGCCTCGAACAGCGTCTTCGACACGAAGGTGGACGTGAACAGATTCGAGATCAAGCCGATGACGAGCGTCATCGCGAACCCGCGGATCGGGCCGGTGCCGAACTGGAACAGAAACGCCGCGGAGATGAGCGAGGCGATGTGGGTATCGAGCAGCGTCAGGAAGACGCGCGAGAATCCTGAATTGATCGCCGCCCGCACGCCGCGCTGCGCCGCCAGCTCCTCCTTGATGCGCTCGAAGATCAGCACGTTGGAATCGACGCCGATGCCCATCGTGAGCACGAATCCCGCGATGCCGGGCAGCGTCATCGTGGCGCCGATGTAGGCCATCAGGCCAAGCAGGATGACCAGGTTGAAGATGAGCGCGATGACGGCGTTCACGCCGGACAGCTTGTAGTACACGAGCATGAAGCCCACGACGAGCAGCAGGCCGACCAGCGAGGCCAGCACGCCGGAGCGAATCGAATCGGCGCCCAGTGAAGGCCCGATGACGCGCTCTTCGAGGTAGGTGAGCGTCGCGGGGAGCGCGCCGGATCTGAGCGTCAGCGACAGATCGGCGACTTCCTGCGAGTTGAACACGCCGCTGATGCGTCCTTCGTCTGTGATCCTCCCATCAATCCGGGGCGCCGAGACAACCCGGCTGTCGAGCACGATCGCGAGGGAGCGTCCGACGTTCTCGCCGGTGACCTTGCCGAACTTGCGCGCGCCGTCATTCGTCAGCGAAAAGCTCACGGCGGGCCGGTTGTTCTCGTCAATGGTCGGCTTGGCGTTGCGCAGGTCCTGGCCGGTCACCGCCGCGACCTTCCGCACCAGGTAGAACACCGTGCCGGTGTCCCCGGCCGATGCCGCGCCCGAGACGACCTGCATGTCTTCCGGAACCTTGCTGGCGTACGTCTGCAGCAGCGCGTCCCTGCTCGGAGAAGGGCCGGCCTCGACAATCTTCAGTTCCAGGAGCGCCGTGTTGCGGATAATCTCCTTCGCGCGCGCGACGTCGGTAACGCCGGGCAGCTGTACGAGGATCTGGTCGTTGGACTGACCGTACCGCGAGATGCTCGGCTCCGCCACTCCCAGCTCGTTGACGCGGCGGTCGATCGTCTGCAGCGCCTGCACGACGGTCTGCTCCCGCATGTCGAGCGCGATGTTCGGCTTCATGGTGAAGTCGTACGTGCCCCCGGCGCCCGAATTGCGGTCGTAGTTGGTGCCAGACTGCTCGTCTGTCACGCGCCGGAACTCGGCATCGCGATCGGCCGGCACGCCCTCCACGTGGAAGACGCTCGGCGACGTCACCGAGATCGAGCTGACGCCGACGCCCGCCGTGCGCAGCGACTCGCGGATCTGCTCGCTCGTCGTCGTCGTGTGGATCCTGAGCGCATCGTCGGTCTGGACGCGCAGCACGAGGTGCACGCCGCCTTTGAGATCGAGGCCAAGCCGCAACTGCTTCGCGGCCAGCCACGAGGGCAGCGGGAGATGGTATTTCTGCGCGAGGATCGGATAGATCCCGACGGCGGAGAAGACGAGGAAGACGCCGACGCAGGTGAGAAGTTTCCAGCGAAGATTCTTGTTCATGATTGGCTGTTGCCAGATTCGGGCACGATCGGGTCCTGTCCCTGGTAGCCACCGACCGCGGCGCGGGCGATTTCGATGCGAACTTTGTCGGCGATCTGCAGCTGCACGGATTTGTCGTTGACGCGCGTGATCTGCCCGTAAATCCCGCCGGTCGTGACGATTTTATCCCCGACCTTGAGCGACTCCTGGAATTCCTGCACCTTTTTCTGCCGGCGCTGCATCGGCATGTACAGGAGGACGTAAAAGATGATCCCGATGATCCCGTACACCGCGATCAGCCCGAAGTTGCCCTGACCCAACCCACCCGACATCGCGACCATAGTTAGGATGATCCCCGGTTTCCGTTCAGTATTGAGGTCGGCGGGAAAAGGTTTGATGGAACTCCTGGCGGAGCCTTTCAAACGAGCCGAACACTATAGCCTCCCTAATCCTCCGCATGGTGTCAAGGTAAAAGTGGAGATTATGCAGGGAGTTGAGGGTAGCGGCCGTCATCTCGCCGGCGACGAACAGGTGGCGCAGGTAGGCGCGCGAGAAGTGACGGCATGTATAGCAGGAGCACTCCGGATCGGGCGGGGACTGGTCTTCGGCGTAGCGGGCATTCTTGATCACGAGCGGCCCCAAGCGCGTGAGGAGTTGCCCGTTGCGCGCATTCCTGGTCGGCAGGACGCAGTCGAACATGTCGATGCCGCGCGCGACGCATTCAATGAGGTCGTCCGGCATCCCGGTGCCCATCAGGTAACGCGGCGTGTCGTCGGGCAGCAGCGGCACGGTGTGCGCGACAACGTCGTACATGACGTCCACCGGCTCTCCGACACTCAATCCTCCAATCGCGTACGCCTCGAACCCGATCTCGATCGTCTGCTGCACGCTTTCCGCTCTCAAGTCCGGGGACGTGCCTCCCTGGATGATGCCGAACTGGGCCTGCCCCGGATTGGTGATCCGGACGTCGGGCGCCGCCGCCGGATCATGCCGCAGTTGGAGCTGCCGCGCGCGCGCCCGGCGCGCCCACCGGACCGACCGTTCCATCGCCCCCCGCACCGCCTCCTCCCCCTCCGGCCCGGGCGGGTCAGACTCCGGTACGGACCCAGTACACTCGTCGAGCACCATCGCGATGTCTGATCCGAGTTGGGCCTGGATATCGACCGCGCGCTCGGGGGTCAGCATGTGGAGCGACCCGTCGACATGCGACCGGAACTCCGCGCCTTCCTCCCGAATCCGGCGCATCGTCGCCAAACTGAAGACCTGGTATCCGCCGCTGTCGGTCAGGATGGGACGCGGCCAGCCGATGAAGCGGTGCAACCCCCCACAACGCGCGATCAGCCCGTCGCCCGGCTTCAGATACAGGTGATAGGTATTCCCGAGAATGATCTCGGCCCCGAGATCCTCGAGGTCGCGCTGCGTGACGGCCTTCACGGCTCCCCGGGTACCGACCGGCATGAAAGCCGGCGTCTGAATCACGCCGTGCGGCGTCGTCACTTCACCACGCCGCGCGGCGCCGTCCCGATTGAGGATGCGGAAACTGAAGAGTGGCCCCGTCACACGCATCAAGCATATCGCGCCCCCTGGCACTCCTGGCGCCCGTACTCCTGTATCCTTCTGCTGTGAAGCGTCTTCGGGTGGGTGTCTTGTACGGCGGACGGTCGGGTGAGCACGAAGTGTCGCTGGCGTCGGCCGCCGCGGTGTTTGCAAATCTGGATCGGAATCTCTACGAGCCGGTGCCCATCCGGATTGAAAAGGACGGACGCTGGTCGCTCGCGGATCGGCCGCCGACCGCCGTTTCGGCCGCCGAGGTCATCGAGCAGGCCCGGCTCGACGCCGCCCGTCCGAGCCGCGGGGGACGCGAGGTCCATTTCATGGCGCGGCCGAGCGCCGAAACCATTCTGACGATCGACCGCCGGACCTCGCGCGCCGAGGAGGGACAGGCGGTGGTCACGGGCCTGAACCTCGACGTGATCTTCCCCGTGCTCCATGGCCC